>DASQZL010000155.1:0-23272 GCA_035638715.1 Balneolaceae bacterium | reverse complement strand
AATAAGGCTTGGCTTGAACCCACGTTAATCAGAAAAATTCTAAGACGATAAATGTTTTCAAAATGAATTCGAATAAGACTACATTTAAACGCTACTGCAAGACCTTAACACTGGAGAATGATCCCGAACTAATTGACCGATATAAAGAAGTTCACCAACACGTCTGGCCGGAAATAGGTCAGGGTATGATGGAAGTGGGTATACTGGATATGGAAATTTATATTCACGAAAATCAGCTGTTTATGATAATGGAAACGGTACCTGATTTTGATCATGAAAAAGCCATGAAAAAACTGGCTGAAAAACCGCGTCAATCCGAGTGGGAAGCCTATGTCTCGCGATTTCAACAAAGCCCGGGCGAAGCTTCTGCCGACGAAAAATGGCAATTGATGGAACGAGTCTTCAAATTAGATCAATCGTCGAAACACAATCCCGCCATTGACGGGCAAATTGAACAGTTCCCGAATACATCGCCATAGCTAAAATGTTGCCTCCTGCTTCAATAAAAGACCTTCCCGGATTATTTAATCTATCGCGTGAACCTTTCGGGCGAATCTCCACGGGTCGGAGAGCAAAACAATCCGGTTTTGGCCTCCTATAAATAAGTGTATTTCTTACTCGCCGGATTCTTCCTTGAGTGAAAAATTATATTTACCTGAACCGACCTTAAAAGTGATATATTTGTTGCTTTCATTAGCCGAAGAAATACCCGGAGCATGCTGAAATTGGTGATTCGACCAAACGATTTGGTGATTTTCGCTCACAGTAAACGGGCCTTTAAGTTGCGCCTTGGGGATACTCACTTCAGCTGAACTATTCGCCGGGATAGTCACTTTCATTTTAACCATATTTCCCTCTCGTTTCCAGTCCGATGATACCTTGCCCCGGATAGTCTTCATTGAAGCCTGGGCATGATTCAATCCAGGTTGTACTTCCGGTTGAATGCGTATCTTCTTAAAGCCAGGAGCCGAAGATTGAATACCAGCCAGATTTTTATAGAAAAACTCATCAATACTGCCGAACATGATGTGGTTAAGGGAATTCATGGCAGGCCCGAAATACTTGTATCCACCCCATCTTTCCCAAAGGGTCGTCGCCCCTTTCGAGATCATATATCCCCATCCAGGATAGGTTTTTTGATTGACCATGGAATACAACACATTCGACTCATTATATTTCGGCAGTGCATCAACCAGCGCTTTTGTGCCCAATATTCCTGCCCATATATGATCATTATGTTTCAATTTAATATTGTTCATAAGATCCTGAACAACCGTCTGTTGCCTGTTTCCAGGCACGATGCCCAAATAAAGCGGAAGGGCGTTACTCGTTTGCGAACCATCGCCATAATTTTTCGTTTGGCTGTTCCAAAATTTTTGCTGAAATGCATTCTTAATATTTTGAGCCAGCTTGGCATATTTAGCTTTATCCTGATCTTTGCCAAGAATGCCAGCCATTTTCGACATCAACTCAGCACTTTTGTAATAGAAGCCGGTTGAAGTCAGAGAAATAGAGCCATCACCCGGTGTACCTCCCCGCTCGGGCGGCACCCAGTCACCGCGTCCTTTTGTGATAATATAATTATGCGAAATAGATGCCATATATTTCATCCATTTTTGCAGGCTCTGGTAATGATCCTTAATCACCCGGTTATCCCCATAATATTTATGCACATACCACGTAACCAGCGGATAAGCAACCTGCCAGGACGGCGTCCCCACCTTGGTGCCGGGCAGCCATTTGTGATCCGGTACGATATCCGGGACGCTGCCATCTTTGTTCTGGCTGTCCTGCATCAAATTGAGCCAATTGGTATAAAAAGCGGCCATATCAAAATTGTGGATTGCTTCTTCCGCTGAAAGATATCCATCGGCCATCCAGCCCATACGTTCATTTCGCTGATCACAATCGGTGGGCATGCTCATAAGATTACTCCGCTGTCCCCAGAGTATATTCTGATGAATACGGTTGATCAGGGGATCGGAGCTTTTAAACGAACCAACTTTCTTTACATCCGAATGCACAACTTGCGCTGCAATACTCCCAAGGTTCGGTTTACCCGGATAGCCTTCCACCTGTACATATCGAAAACCCTGATAAGTGAATTGCGGTTTAAATACTTCAGTACCCGGCTTGCCTGATAATATGTAGATATCGCGTGCTTTTGCCGTTCGGTCGGAACTGGCATCAATCGTATCTACAATGCCCGCCGTATTTTTGCCCTCCATCTGCAGCATCCCGCGACGCGTGGTTTCAGCCGTTTTCATAATAACTTTTTCACCCTGCCCTCCATTCACGAATAACTCAGGCACACCGGAGAAATTTTGGCCAAAATCGAATACATAGACTCCCTTCCTGGGCTCCCACATGCGCTTTGGATAAATTGTTTTTGTTGCACGAATGGGCGGCATTAACTGAGCAGACAGTTTCCGGCTTTTGGGTGCATTAATATGAACCGCTTTCGACCATTTTTGATCATTAAAACCGGGTTCATCCCAGCCTTTTTGTTCTTTCTGGGCGTTGTAAACTTCCCCGTTATATACACTGTTTGATACAATTGGACTGGGTGAAGTTTTCCATGAAGTATTGGAAACAATTTGCGCCGTGGAGCCGTCAGCATAGGTGATATCCATCTGGAACATTAGTTGAGGGCGATTCCCGTAATGCTTAAATGTTTTGGGATTCGCCTTAAAATAACCATTGCCCAACCATACGCCGATCGCATTCGCGCCGGAATTTAAATATTTCGTTACATTATAGGTTGCATATAAAGCGCGTTTATTAAAATTAGTCGTGCCCGGATCCAATTTGTGATTGCCTACTTTTTGTCCATTAAGAAAAAGCTGATAGTAGCCGAGGCCACTGATAAAGACATAGGCACTTTTCACCTTTTTATGTACATCAAATCCCTTCCTGAGCAAAGGTGCTGAAATAGAAGTGTCGGGAGCCCCGATCCATTCTCCCTTCCAGTCGGATTGGCTCATTAACCCGGTATGAAACGAAGCGATGTTACTCCAGTTACTCCATTGTCCATCATCGCCCTTTACCCGGACTTTCCAATAATATGTCTGATTACTTTTGAGCGATTTACCGTTATATGAAATATTAATGGACTGGTCCGATGAAACCTGATTTGAATTCCACATATCAGCCTGTCCAGCAGACAGATCATCTGCTTTGGAAGCTACCAAAATCTGATATCCTTTTTGTTGTATACCTTTATCACCGCTATGCAAAATCCACGAAAACCGCGGATGACCCATATCAATTCCCATGGGGTGATGCATATACTCCGTACGGAGCTTTGCGACATTGACTGATTGGGCACTCAATACCGAGGGCAACAAAAACAAAACCAGAAAGAATAATTTACGCATTTTGATATCTTTTTCTATATGAAGAGTAAACTAAAAAACAAATTATAAAGCTACTTATAATATATATAAGAGACACTCCTTCTTAAAATCTAATGGATTTAAAACAAGTTAATAATCGCTCGAACCCAAAATTTTACACGATTTACTATATTTAATAAACATTAGCATAAGCCAATCAATTTAGATCAAAAGCTCTGATCGCTGGTATTTTTAACTTTCTTATCGGGCAATCCGCGTACATGAAAACTTTGGAAATTTTTCACGTTTTTGAGTGTAAAAACAGGGGCACCCGCTACTTTGGGCACTTTTATGTAATGAAGATTAACATCGCTTGCGTCCTTAAATTGAAATACCGGTCGTTCGTCTTTTTTCTTCGTGCTGATGGTGATATTGCTAAAATCGATTCCTTTTGCATGGCGTACATAGAATCCATAAGAAGGCAGCGTACCAAACATCGTTGGCTCGGGATATCCATCTGCTTTTTCGGGCACTTTAATGCTTCTCAGTTTTTTCTTTCCCCCGCCTCTGAGGACGAACCGAACATTATGAATACTCACGTCTTTGACATCATGACCGGGAATTCCACTGATTGTTGAGGCGGCGCGCGAAGCGGAATTATAAACTACGATATTGCTGATATTCACTCGCTTAAGCTGACCTACCTGCAAACTATCGGGGCCCCGCATGCGACTGCCAAGTCGCAAAAAGATGGGCATATTGATGATATCCCGCATAGTTATATTCGAAATTGATACATCTTCCAAATGTCCTCCATCAACTGTTTCCAAAGCGAGCCCGCCGCAATGATCAAATACGCAATTGGTGATGGTAATATTTTTGAATCCGCCATCCGACTCGGTACCCATCTTTATTCGCCCGGTATGGGGAACCCGGTAGCCTTTGGGAAAACGTTTAAATGTTCCGTTTAGCACCGATCCCAATTTATAATCACCGCTTACAATACAGTTGGAAATCGTGACATTCCGGGTATCCTGTACATGGCCGAGTGCATGTGTACTTTTCAAGACGATGGCATCGTCCCAGGGTGAATTTACCGTACAATTGGAAATATGCACATTCTGGCAGGCGTCGATATCCATCCCGTCACGGTTCGTATCAATCTTAAGATTATCAATCGTCAAATTGTTGATTCCAGTGGCGAGAATGCCGAAATGCCCTCCTTTAAAAATAGAGATATCTTTTATAATTACATTTCGACAATTTTTCAGAGCAATTGCTTTGTTTCCAAGTCCGTGTGGAAGATGGTCACGCCGATCCAGATCCCGCGACAAGCCGCTTCCATCAATCAAGCCGGGCCCAAGAATCGAAACGTCGTGCAGACCCACGCCCCAAATCAAGCTATTATGAAAGTGACTATGTCCGAAATCCTGGTAATGCGTCCACTTGGAAGGCTCGGGTTTATCATAGGCTGAAGTATCAGATACCGCCTTAATGGTTGCCCCCTGCTCCAGATAGAGCGTAATATTACTTTTTAACTGGATTGTGCCCGACAGATATGTCCCGGCCGGAAAAATTACGGTCCCTCCTCCTTCCTGTGCTGCTGCATCGATGGCTTTATTTATAGCCTGGCTGTCCAGGGTTTTTCCATTACCTTTGGCGCCGTAATCCCTTACATCAAATGTCGTGTTACTTGTCGGAGACGGATTTGTATTAGCTATCGCCCGCGTGTTATGGACAGAAGCAATGGCATCCTTCTGACCAGCTATTATTGCTGCTAACAGAAATAATAAAAATATCAGAAAGCTGGAATTATTTCGCTGGACTGCGCGAGTCCCATACTCGTTACATCGATTTTCATTTAATAACATTATATCCATCCCATTTTTAAAGTTAAAATCAATTGTATTTTCTAACCTGTTCAAGTTCTAACGAGTGTCATACTCATCATCCCGATTACCACCTCATTGGCCATCGCTTTCAGGCGCACGCTTTTCAGCTTTTTGGATGCATCCAGCGGCAAATCCAATACCGTAGCCGCGCCTCCATCAATGGCATAATCAGTCAATCCCTTTATTGAAACATAATCCTCAAAGTGGCGGGTGATAAGTCCGGTTTTCAGGTGCACCCTGATCGGTTTGGGTACATTCAGTGCAAAAACATAATTATCAATATAATAGTCCTGTTCGATGGGCCACCAGGTTTCCGGGTTGACCAGCTTTAAATTCTCACTGCTTCCATCATTATAATCGACAATTACCCGGCCATTCTCAAATCGACTTTGCATCGGGTTGGTGGAACCTGCCATTAAGAAATAAGCATGCGATGCCGAACCGGATAATGGGATAGCAACTTCCTGCGGATAATGATCCCATTGAGAGGTAAATATGACATTGTTTGCTTTTTTTCCGCCCGGAGTTCGAAAGGGAATGCCCTGAGGCAATTCAAATCTATCCCCTGAACCAGCTAATTTTCGAAGCCCCGAATCATCAATATTCGCTTGTGCAAAGGGTGACGTCCAGTTGCCAAGCCCTTGTATTGGTAATTGGTACGTAGGATAAGGCGGACGAGGTTCTTCGTATTCGTTCTGATAAATGTTAACTACCCTGTCATTGAAGTGTCTGGAAAGATCCACCGTATTAAACGGCAGGTTCGCAGGGCATTTTAAATTCCAATTAATCACGGATTCATTGATCCTGGCTCCATCATCCAGGGCGATTTCAACCCGGTTCGTTCCGGCTAAGATGCCATTTTCAACGGCCCCAACCGAAGCCTCATGATGGGCTCCAAGGCTTATTTTCCTGGTTGATTTTGTCAGACCATTCGATACAGAATATTCTCCATTAATTTGCGCAGCGGTGTTATTTTTGATTGAAAACCGGACATTTCCTTCTTTTTGGGTTGCAGATATTACTTCTACAGCCGGACGCACCTCAAAGCAGACCGGCGCCCACCAGCTAAAGGCATCCTGCCGGAGTTTCACAAAAAATGTTCGGTGTCCTTCATTATCACTGATCCGCCCCGACAGTTTATGATTATCAATCTTAACATTATCCAAAACCTGTTGAGGATCATGGGTATCCAGCATTTTCGCTTTATCCGAACGCAATGTTAAATAATTGCCCTTCGCCATCACCTGCGGACTTTCAATTTTTTCCAGATCATCTCCGGCCCATTCGATTTGAATTTCATACTTTGATTGCGGTCCAATATGAACTTCAAGCGCCGGTTGGCCGACCGATTTTTTCACCTTTTCCCATGATACTTTCTTCCCATTGACCGTCAGCTGTTTCACTTTTGATTTGCGGGCATGAACTTTAAACCGTAAGTCAAGATTTTTTTGAAAATTAGGTTTAATAATATACCTGTCCTTTTTTCCCTTGCTCCGGTATTTGTATGAAATATCCGGAGTGTCCAGAGAAGCGTGCTTCCACTCTCGCGGCAAGCCGGGGCGAATCAATAATTCACCTTTCATCGCATCCGGCACGATTCCAAATAAACCTTCCACCATCGTACGTGCGGCAATACCAATAGGATCACCGAAATCCCGGTAGCGCTCCCCGTTCATGGCATCGTAGAAGGAGGTCATGGCGAAATTGGCAGGACTAATTCCTGCATACATATTATCGATTATGGCACTTTTCCAAAGCCTGAATGCTTTTTCTATTCTGCCCGCCTGCCAGTAGGCCAAAGCAGTATTCAGAATTTCCGCCATTGCCACATTGTTCACCGAATAGGTATAAGGCCGCCAGCTGGTCGTAGAGATGACATTCAAATTCTCATCTTGAAGTCCTTCGGCCCTCACCGGAATATGGGGGATTTCCGTATCAACATATCGCAACAGCTGCCAGGACTTAAAGGCATCAGCAATACCGGAATCAATGGCATGATAAATGGTCCATAAGCCCGGATTTTTATGATTCTTCTTCATCCCAAGCAAATCCTGAAATTCCGCATAGCGCCCGATTTTGGGCATCCAAAGCTTCTCATTGACAGCCTGGTATATCTTTTCGGCTTCCTTACGATACGGCTCCGGATCCTTGCCGATACGTTGAGCAATATAAGCAGCCCACTCGTTGGCCCGATAGTTATAAGCAGATGAATGAGTGACGCCTCCTCCGTTGTATTCAAGCGAATCGCTTGCCCAAATGCAGGCATACGCATCATATAAACCATCACTATTCCCATCGAAACAGCGCTTTTCCCAGGCGAGATGCCGTTTTATAACCGGCCACATCTTTTTGATGTACGACCAATTGCCCCTCCATCTGAAATGCCACAATAAAGCATCGATGGTACACATATTCATATCATAATGGTCGGCGCTAAAATGACCGCCCGGGACATGACAGATGTACCCTTTCGTATAAACAGCCGTACCAATTTTCATCTTTTCCCGGGCGAGATGTTCCGCCGGGTCAGGTACAACCGGTCCTGAATCTGGCTTGGTTAACTGTGATTTGGCGTAACTGCTGAAATGCATTCTCGAACGTTTATGCCACCCCAGCGGATCTCCCACATAAGGGCCTCGCCAGCCATTATATCGCCTGCGCCAAGCCACCGCACCGTGTAAGTAAGAGGGAGGCTGCCAAATAGCATCGGCGGCGATGTTGAGTGCTCCTCCCACAGGGTTGACAAAGGCATCCGGCGTCTCAACCTGAACGCGATGTGCCAGCTTTTTTCTTGCATTTTCAGCTTGTTCAAAAAGATGAGGAACGGCTGCATAATTCGGCGGGCCATACGTCTCCGGGTTGTAGATATTCAAGAACGTTGACTGGCCAGAGTTTAGCTGAATTCTCCCTGCCAGGGCCGGCGTTTGCGATTTCGCAGAATGAATAAAATCGGCAGGACTCCCCTGTTGGCCGGCATCAGCGATATAAATTTCCGAGCCTGGATCAAAAATTCCGGACAGTTTTTTGCTATTATTTTTTCCATAGAGAAGGTCAAAAGAATGATCTTTCAGCTTAAAGAGATTACCTTTACAGTGCTCCGGAAGCAGGGCAAAATCCGATCTCGGATTGACGCCCATATCTCCGCCGCGTGAAAAGTGATCATCACTCGCTCCTCCAAATGCCCAAACCAGTTCAATTTGATGGTGTGGTAAATCTTTGGCCTCGCAGCGCAACAATATCCCTTCTGCATCAGCCATGGCCAATACTTTAACCTGCAAGCTGCCCTCCCCCAGCAGGGGATCCTGAATCTTATATATTCTCGCTCCCGGTCGGTAGCGCGCCGTGATGTTACCGGCATCATTCAACCATTTCGATCTATTTTTCCGCTGAAGTCCCAATTTGATCGTCCCGCCCAAGCCCGGCATATACAAGGCAAATTCCGGAATATCGCCCGTTTCAACCCGAAATGCCGTATGATTATTGCCGTAAAGAGCGCGGTTGAATCGCTCGCTGCCATTTTCGATGACAAAATCCGCGCCTTCCGGATGATATCGCAGCTTACGAACTTTGCCGTGCCAGTAAGCAGGCTTGTTTTGAGACGATTTTGTAAGTTTTTTCGGTTGATCAATATCCGATAGCTGGCGTATCGGATATTTCGTAAGCGGGTGAAAATTCAGATTAAAAAATACTCCTGCAGCCAGACTCCTTTGCAGGAAGTCTTTTCTCGAAATGGCATGCTCATCATCAAAATTCTCATCCTCTGAGGCCATAGTCTGAAGCAATCATCTATTAGAAATTTTTCTTCTTCAGAGGCGTCAGCGTAACCGGCCCAAGCAGTCCGGAGGGAACGGTTTTCCAGCCGGAGGCATCAAAAGGTTTGTAGTTCATGTTGACAAAATTAATATCATAAAACTTCTTCCATTTCCGGCCGGTCCGGTCGTACTGCGCGATCCGGTTGGCCCCGCTGTTGGAGACCTCAATCTTCAGGGTATTTTCCCCTTTTTTCAGGTACGCCCCCACGCGCGCCTCAAAAGGCAGCGCCCACAGGGTGCCTACCTTATGTCCGTTGAGGAATACTTTGGCCCCGTAATTAACTTTGCCCAGCTTGAGCAGCCAGTTGCCGGCTTTGGTAGTGGGCTCCTTAAAGTGTGTCTCGTAAATCCCCGTGCCGGCAAACGTCCGCGCGCTGTCGTTCAGGCTCGTCCACGAATGCAGCTGGTGCATCCTGAAATGGCCGGGAATCGACGGCCAGCCCTGACCAAAGGAAAACTGCCAGGGACCGCCTACCTTTATAGGCCGGGCTTTTGTTTCATAATAGGCCCACGGGTGCCCGCTGATCTTCTTGTGGCTCCAGGTCCGCACGACCAGCGCCTGCCCGGGATGCAGCTGCAAATACACCTGCGTGTGGCCATTGGCCGAGCGTGTTTTCGCAACACCTTTTTTGCCCGAATAGGGCGCGTAGATAGCCGCCGAGGTCGCTGGCACGCTCAGCGGTACCCAGCCATCCACCGTTTTATGCGTGTGCGGGTTTTTGATGAAGTACGCCGTCCCGTCCGGCAGCTTTCTTCGCTCATATTTAAGCCCCCGGTTGACCATAGCTTCGGCCGGGACGCCGGTCAGCGACAGCGTTTTTTTCAGGTCACTGCCGGTTATCAGTTCGCCCCTGCCCAGCCTTTGCTTTTTATTGTTACTGAATGATAGGCCTTCAGGAAATTTCTGCACCAGTTTTTTATACTGCTGCCGGCGCTGGGCCAGATTGCCCAATCCCGGAACATTTTTTGGCAGGTGGTTCAAAAAAATCACCTTCCCGCCATGTTGAATTAGCCGCAACACGGCTTTCAGGGTAGCCACCGACATAAACCGGCAGGGCGGGACGACCAGCGCTTTATAGCGGGCGCCGGGGGTTTGAAGCAACCCTTTTTTTACGGTGGTTCGCTGCAGGTAACGGCCTGAAATATAGTCCAGGCTGTAGCCATCTTTTCTCATTTTTTTCGCCGTTTTATAAAATGAAGAAGGATCCAGCCATTGATCCTGATTATTTGTTGCCAGTTGGACCATGAGTGGTTTCTTCAGATTGTACCAAAGGTCTTGCACCGGCCAATAGAGCAAAAAATCATTGTCCGGCTTGCCAGACTGCAGAAACGATTGCGAGCGGGTGATATATTTATTAAATGCGGGAATGTCATTCCACATTGGATTATAAGGTGTAAAGTTCACGGAGGCATAAAATTGCCAGCCCGGCCACGGCGCTCCCTTGGGTGAATAGGGCGCTCCGTGAAAAAAAACATGATTGATCCCCGATAACAGGACCCGATCAAGAATGGGTTTGGCCACTGATAAGCGAGACCGGAAATGCTCGATCATCCAGGTGAATGTTTCAGAAGAGGCATATTTGTTGCCGCTGATGTGGGCCGCCGAGGAGGCAAATTTTATAAAAAGAGGATCAATTGCTGTGACCTTTGTTCCATCGATATGGATCTTTGACTTACCGAATGTTTCTGTTTCCGGAATATCGGTTGCTGCATATAAATCCAATAAATTGCCAGGCGAACCGTGGGCCTGAGAACGACTTATACTGCCCATTTTATGGGTCCAACGCACCCAGGGAATCGTAAAATTATCCAGCAGCATATCGGATAGTGTTCGCCGGAAATCAGCTCTGACCCGCGAAACTGTATCCGGGTTCCCTTCTCCTAATAATTGTGGCAAATAATTCTGAAGATGATATTTTCTCTTTTTGAAAAATTCTTTAAAAAAATGGGGTGACCAGTCGGCATTATGCACCTCATAGGAATCATTATAGAATGCGTAAGGGGCAATTTTAGCACCGCGAAATGCATGATTAAATCTTTTTAAATAGGTTTTCAAGGCTCCCAGCGAAAAGAAGTTCATCATATACCCCTTCCCGCCCGGAGCTGCTCGTTTCACCTTTTGTAAGGTTTTTCCATTAAAAACAGCAATAATTTGCCATTTACCGGGTGGTGCTGTCCAATCCAAATGCCCATTGCTCGCCACATCCTGCGTAATATTCAGCTTTTTTCCGTTGCTGGAATAGGCCATCACCTTCTGCAGTTTAGCGATGCCTTGTTCTCTGGGATTATTCATAGCAATAGCTCGTTGTAACGTTTGCCCGGAATTCAGCGAATATTTCTGAAAAAAAACTTCACTCGCCGCATCCTTCAACTTGATATTGGGGCCGCCGAAATTCCATCCTGTTCCGGTAGTCATATCGACTCCCATTCCTAATTTATGAGCCTTCTTTACCGTAAAGGCAAACATATGCATCCACTTGGGAGATAAAAAATTAATGAATTGATTTTCATAACCTTTTACTCCATAAATAGGCGTGACGCTCACACCGCCAAACCCTGCCTTCTGCATATTCTTCAGATTATAAGACAAACCCGTTGTATCTACGGCATTACCCAGCCACCACCACCAAGTCCAGGGTTTACTCATTTTTGTTGCTACCGGCCAGCTCAAATTAGTTTTTGTCGTTTTATCACAGGAAATGAGAGTCACCCCCAGAGCCAAAAGTAAAATTCGCAACAAAATATGGCATCTAAACTGTTTTTTATGAAACATATTTTCAATATAGACTGAAAATTAAGCCAAAACCTCTTTAAAAATCCTTATTTCAAGATGCTTACTCTTTATAAATTTCCTAATTTCAAACAATGCTTTTTATACGATTTTTATTGAAGCATTAATTTTGAAAATCAGTTATCGTTATTACTTTTTGAGGGATGTTTCTTAAAATGCAATTTGCTTTTGCCCATATCCCTGGAGGTCGCCACGGCTATGCCCCGCTGGGAATATTTATTCACCGCACAGTAAAAATGATAGACCACGCCTTTATACTTCAACACAAAAGGCTTATGGGCAAATTCAGCATCGTAAGATTTTGATGGTTTTATGAGGTCCGGCCCGTCCCAGTCTGTCCAGTGCCTCAAATCATAAGAACAGGCAAAACGATCGAATGCGCCGCTGGTATGCGGCCAGAACGCGCCGTAGTAGAACATGACCCACACGTTCCCAATTTTCTGTATATCCGGATCACCGGTAATGCCGGTGTGGTGATCCAATATTGGATTTTTTCCCAATCGCTTCCAGTGAACCATATCCTTCGAGACGGCCATCCCGATACGCTCGGCCTCGCCTTTTTTTGAGTTGGTGCTATCGCCCCTTGCATTATAAAACATGACGAACGGATAGCCGGTGGTCTGCTGCCTGTCCCAAATAACCATACTTTTATATAACTCCTGATTGTCCCACCAGCTTGCACTTTTATCGGTGGGCTTTAAGATCGGCTTTTTAAGCCGGTTCCATTCAAAGGCTCTATCCGGTTTTTTTGAGGTATAAGCCATCCCCAGCGAGAGCGTTCCCTTTTCGTATCCTTTTGTGTGGCCCCCAAAGTAGGACATCCAGTATTTCCCGTCATATTTTCGGACGTGATACGATTCCCCCCACTGGTAATCTTCCAGAGCGATATAGCCGGCCTTTTGATCGGCATCCCAATCGGATTGTTTGGAAAACGACAGCAGACGCCCCAACGTTTTCCAGTGCAGCAGGTCCTGGCTCGTTGCCAGCCAGGTCTCATAACCCCGCCCGTTATATACGATGTATGTCATAAACCACTTTCCGTTCATGCGGTAAACGGTCGGGCAATCAACCTTTTTGGAATTTTTGGGCGGCACGATCACCAACCCATATTTATAGGGCGTTTTGACCTTTTTATAGATCTGACGCATGACCTTCTCCGGCACTTTATGCTTGGAAGATTGCCCGAAAACCGCCGAACAGCCTGCACCCTGTAATAGAAGGAATACTATAATGATTTTTTTCATGTTCTTTATCTCTATCACGTTCTGAACTTCATCTAAATTCGTTTCTCATTGAACTCTAAAGTGGTAGGTTCCGGATCCGACATTGACGATGGCCTTTCCATTTTTATAGCCTGCTTTTTTGACATTTTTTTGGTCCTGCAGGACCTTTCCTTCTTCCGTTATTTTCTGATTTTGACCCGCCGGAAGATAAATAGTAGCGGTGGTATTGGCCGGAATATGGACCTGTAAAGAAAAGGTCTGATGCGCTTTTTTCCACCGGCTCCGGATAAGCCCGTAGGGGGATTGGAAACGGGCATGCACCCAATGGAGATTGCCCACCGGTTCGGGGGCAATTTTTATGTGGTGAAAAGCCACCGAGTGCTTTGCCTGCCGGATGCCACCCAGCCCGTCATACAGCCACTCCATCAGGTGGCCCAGCATAAGATGATCGTTTGATGAGGAGGGATAGGCCTGCCAGGACTCGGTCAGTGCCGTTGCCCCATGGGCTATCTGATACCCGTAGCCGGGGATATCGCTTCGATTGTTCAGTTTATAAATGACATTGGCCCGGCCGTTATCATCAAGTACTTTCAGTAAATAGCGATAGCCGATGTCTCCGGCCGTCAAATGCTTTTTTTGGACATTTTTGACGATGTTATCAACGACAGCCTTCTTATACTTCGGATTCACCAGATGCATGTAAACGGCCATGGCATTGGCCGCTTGGCTGCCGGTTGCATATTCTTTGGTATCTTTGTGAAAAAATTTGTTATTAAAAGAGGCCTTTACCTTTCCGGCTAACTGTTTATAGTGAGCAGCGTCATTGGGTTTGTGCAGCATTGTTGCCACCCTATGCATAATATTCAAATCATAATAGTACGTCGCTGTGGCCGTCACCCCCTTCGGAGTTAACTGAGAAACACCTGGACGTTTCGGACCAATGTCATACCAATCACTTAAGCCAAAATAAAGAATATGATTTTTTGCTCTTGATGTCAGGTACTTGACATATTGCTTCATCATGGGATAGCTTCGATCGAGTACCCGCTGGTCGCCGTACCAGCGGTAAGTATACCACGGGACGATCACACTGCTGCTGCCCCATTCGGGGGAGTCCAGGAACGCACCTGTAAAATGGGCATATTCCGGGGCAATTTCGGGGACCAGCCCGTTGGGGTGCTGGGCCGCCTGCATATCTTTGATGATCCGGCGAAATATATTGGCAATATGATAATCGTAATGAATCGAATTGCCCATGAGATGATCCTGCTCCAGCCATCCCAGTTTCTCGCGATGCGGACAGTCCGTAAACAGACTCACCATATTACTTTGTATAGCCCAATCGATTAATTTATAAATCTTATTAAAAAGCTTATTTGAACTTGAAAAGTGTCCCGCATGGGTTGTGGCATTGCGAAAGTGCCAACTTTGAATCTGTTTCACAACCGGCAAATGGCGGGGATTAGGCTTGCCGGCCGGAACCGCTCCTTCAACCTGCAGGTAGCGAAACCCGTAATAGGAGAAACGCGGGTGCCACGATTCGGTCCCCTTTCCATCCAGAATATATCTGAAAAATGAAGGGCCGCCCGATCCCTTCTGGCTCACCGTGCCATCCTTACTGGTCACTTCACCGGGCACAATTTTAACGGTATCGCCCTGCTGCCCTTTTACGGTGATATTCGGGATGGCAGAGCAATTTTGACCCATATCGTACACCCACGTGCCGGGTTTAATTTTTTGGACTTTTTGGGGATGAAAATGATTGAAAAACCTGATCGGATCTTCGATTTGAGCATGCAAATGCGGCGGGCCGCTGGTTATAGCCGGCTTTCTCCACCCGGACGCATCAAACCCGGGCGCATCCCATCCGGGCTGTTTCAGGTTGGCGTTATAATCTTCACCTCCGTATTCATTGGAATAAATGATGGGACTTCGTGCGGTTTTCCACTGCCCGTTGCTGATGATATTTTTTACCGACCCATCGGTAAACGTTATTTTTAGCCGGCAGATCATTTTGGGATGCCCGTATGCGACCGTCAGCTTCCGGTACCGCTTGGGGGTATTGCCCGAGGGGATATAGTAAAACCCATTTCCAAGCATCACCCCAATTGCATTTTGTCCCTGTTGAAGCTGGCGGGTCACATCAAAGGTCTTGTACACGGCTTCCTTATTATATTGGGTCCAGGCAGGGTCCAGGAAATCTTTGCTAACTTTCTTTCCGTTCATATACAGGTTAAACTGACCAAGTCCACTGATAAAAATAGTGGCCTTTTTTACAGGCGTCCGGAGGTTAAAACTTCTTCGCAGTAACGGAAGCGTATCATTACGTGCTTTCTTTTTATTGTAATGATCGCCGGGCAAAATAATTTTGTCTTTGGGAAGCTTGTGATAGGCAATCCATTGGGCGCCCCGCCAGCTGCTTCGCGTCAACAGGCCCATCTGCCAGCTGCGCACCTTGCTCCATCGGGCATTTCCTTTATTATCCCATACTTTCACCTTCCAGTAATATGTACGAGTTGACCGGAGGGTTTTTCCACCATAGGGTATTTGAATGGAGGAATCAGACGCCACTTTTCCCGAATCCCAGATATTCCCGTTATTCTTAGCTAAATCTTTCGGATTAGTGGCGACCAACACACGATACGCCGACTGGACCACATCTTTTTGATCGGACTGCAGCTGCCACGACAGGTGGGGAATTTGCTGGTCGATACCCCGTGGATTTTTATCATGCTCGCAACGTAAATGGGTTATATGTAAAGCTTGTGACCAGGCATGCAGTGGTAAGAATAGTATAAAAACCGCGACATAGATATATTTCACTGATGTTCAATATCTTTTATTTTTTTGATAATACGAAAATAAAGCGTAATAATTTCTTATATAAAAAGGCCTTTTACCAAAATTTTAAATAGAGAATTTATAATATCATCGTTTTGATTCCCCATTTTTATCTGGTTTGAAATAAGGGTTCTATAGCTAAATTATTATAAAGAGCTGTTATAATTAAGAGCTACAACAGCAGGAAACATTTCAAGATAATAGGAGCGCTCCTAATTATAGCTTCAGCCAATCAAATGAAACGTCAATATTATTTCCTACCCATTCGCTTTACGAGAACATCACAACAGCCACGGCAAAACCATTTAGGGTAACTTTTTTACCTTGCAGCTTCTGAGAATTGATTTTATTATTCCGCTGGTCAACAATTTCCATACTCTTACCTCTCACCGGTAAAGAAACCGTAGCACTTTTATTTTTCTTGTTTACCAGCATTGCGCGCCGTTTGCCATCTTTGCCAATAACAGAATAAGCATATACATTAGCATGATGAATATTACTTTGAATTATTTGATCACCGGGGCCAAAATGTTTATGAATTAACTTCAACACCAAATAGCGTGCATTGGGAGCGCCCGTCTTCCAGTTAAGCATGGAAACACTTGGAAACTGTGTTGGATATCCCACTAATTGTGATTCACCAGCTACATCGATTCCAATATGGGATAAATTCCCAAAAATGTAGGCATATAAAGCACCAGATAAATTCCAATAAAAATTCGGAAGCGGGCGATAGCGGTTTATTGATCCAATTTCATCGATATCCGTCTTTGTATGAGGTGAAAGTCGTTTCCGAATATCCTCTACATATCTTACAATATCTAAAAATTTATCCGCCTGCCGGAAAAAACTATATTGCCACGTCTCTTTCGGTTCATTTTTGCCAGCCCCTGCATAAAAATGATAGGTGATAAAATCGAGAGGTACGCCGGGTTTATGATTATCATGATTCAAAAAATACTCAAAAAAATCAGGGCTCCGGCCGGGCTTGGCTAAAGCCATTCCTGCAAATTTTGTACTCGGCGATATCTCCTTCAGTGCCAGTACTACCTCATCATAAAGTCGGGTATAAGTCTTAGGTGACATGTTGTGTTCAAAATCAACCTCATTTAGGACTTCCCAGTAGGGAATGGAATAATGATAGCCGGATTTGTGGTAATTGCCGTATTCATCGGTAAATCCTCCCTGGGTATACCACGAAAACAGGCGCTTGTAATAATTAGCCACCTGTTTCATGGTTGGATCCTTGAATTTTGTGCCTTGCTCGTAATTCCAATCGACTTTATTGGGATCTTTGGGATAAGAAACCTTTTTTTTCGTCTTAAACATCCATTCGGGAATGGTGCTGAAATTCAGCATCACCGAGTGCCCTTTGGTTGCCTCTAAAAAATCAATAGTCATAGGATCAATAAGCGAAAAATCCCAAGAGGTTTTGCCATTATGAGGGGGCTTTAATTCAGCCACCGCCAGCTTTGGGTATGGAAGCCACGGCACATAGCGCACATAGTCGCACCCAAGATCACGCAGCGCTTTAAACGCCTGATCATGGATATTGGATCCGCGTCGCAGTTTGGGGTTTACCACAACCTGCAGAGTAGGCGTTGTCTTCGATACCCGAATGACTTTGGGTGAATTCTTACTATTCTGCTGAAAAGACCTTGGTATCAAACCCGAAGCCAGACCTGTTGCCCCGAGTTTCAAAAATTCATCGCGTTTCATTAAAAATCCTTATTAATTCAAATTATTTGAACATTTAAAATGATCCTATGCCTTTCAACTTTATCTAAATCAGATTCTTTTTAAAAGTTCATTCAGGCATAAGATCATTTAAAAACTTCCCGGGAAAATACTCTTAATCCTCCAATCTATCCAATAGGAGAGACTACTTAATCCATCTTTTTACCAGCCTGGATTTTGTTTGAGATGATTTAAGCGTACATCACGTTGGGGAATTGGATAAAGCAATTTATAGGATTTAATATCATAACCACCATTACCCTTAGTCTTTAACCACGGTTCATAAGTTTTCACTTCCTTTCCATGCTGGGTCATAACTTGCTTTGCTCGTCCCGTACGTAATAATTGAAACCATCGATGATATTCAAATGCGTTCTCAACGCGCTCTTCATGATAAACCGCTGTTCTAAACTGGGACTGACTCATACCGCTTAAATCACTTAATCCCGCACGTTCTCTCACCTTATTAATTAGGGGTAATGCCTGGCCCTGTTTACCCATTTCATTAAGCGCTTCGGCATCCCATAATAAAACCTGTGCATATCTATACACATAAAAATCGACATCCTGCTTTCCAGGCTCTTTTGGTTTAGCAGCAAATTTGTTTACATAAGGTATAGAATCACCTATAGCAACACCAAACTGCGTGTTCTTGGGATTCACATACCAACCGATCGAAGCTGCTTTTCTTTTGTCTCCTTTCTCATAAGTGTTGACCATATTATGCGTCGGAATATTACGACCCGCAAGATACGTTTGTACTCCATTAAAGCCGGTTATAGCCGATCCAGAGTTATAGGGCGCAAACTGATATATATAATTGCTATATTCTCCGGTTACACTTGTACTAAATTGAATCTCAAATATTGATTCAGAATTATTTTTATTACTGGGATTATACAAAGCAGCATAATCAGGTAACAATGAGTAAGTTCCTGATTGAATTACTTTTTTAAAATATTTATCAGCACTTGAATAATTCTTTTGAGTCAGATATACATCTCCAAGTAATGTATTTGCAGCTCCCTTTGTAATTCGACCTGCCTGATCTGATGGCCATGAATCAGGTAATTTAGATGCAGCATCCGTGGCGTCTTTAATTATTTGTTTATAAACGGCCTTAACCGTTGCCCTTCCATTTTTAGCGTACGCCTCATTCGGTGAGTTAACAGGTTTTGTTACCAACGGAACCCCACCAAACAACCGGACAAGATTGAAATAATAAAACGCTCTGATAAACTCAGCTTGACCCTGAATGTGATTTTTGAACGTGCTACTGAGTTTTTTCGCATTACTTGCCTGATTTAGTATTTCATTGCACTGAGCGATGCCCCGATACATGTTGCTCCACATGTATTCAACTTCTTGATTCGAGGTAGTAAGTTCAAAATAATCAAATTGTTCCCAAAAATAACGACCGCGATCTGCAGCATTATATTGAAAAGTCGTGTTGTCCGATCGTTCTTCCCCCCATGTATGAGAAGTGGCGTTATAGGTATTCTGTAAGACACCATATACGCCGTTTATAGCTTCTACAAACTGGGTTGAATCCTGGTAAAAATTTGATTTGGACAAACTGCTTTTGGGCGTTTGGTTTAAAAACCCCTGGCACCCTGAAAGGCTTATAATACCTATTATTAATATTACTGTAAATGGAATTACTTTTTTCATGGTCCTGAATTTTTTATATAATATTTTCATTTTGTAAGACAATGATTATCATAAATTTAATTTTATCCCGATCGTATAAACCCTTGGCGTGGGATACGGGTTAGTGTCATACCCGGGGGTTAAGGTAGAACTGCCAGAAAAGTTCCTGTAGTTTGATGTCGCCGGGTTTCCATTGGGGTAGGGCGTGATTATGAAAGCGTTTTGAATATTCCCATAAATTTTTGCATTCTTAAGGAATCCCTTTGTAATGCTTTGAGGGAGTGTATAGCCCACCATTATGTTTTTAACCCATAAGTATGAAGCATTAAACAGTGATAATGAACTTATATCACGATATAAAAGATGGTTCAATTCAGGTCCTGCTGTATTAGGAATTCTTCCATTACCCGGATTCTGCGGTGATTTATATCCGTGTTTAAGTAGTGCTGCAGGAACATTGAAAACTCCATCTATATTATGTACTGATTCATAATAGTACTTATACTTTGTGGCACCATACGATCCTTGTAACACAAGATGTAAGCTTATATTCTTGTAATTAAAGGTGCTTGTAATACCATAATTGAATTTGGGATAGGGATTTGCAAGTATGACCTTATCGCCGGGGGCATCTATTTTTCCATTGCCATTTCCATCCAATACTCTCATATCACCCGGTATCGCACCGTCATATTTTGGTATATCCGGATTATTAAGTTGCTGCTTTGTGTAGAGGCCAAGGAATTTAAATCCGTAGAGCATACCCACTGGTTTACCAACTTCCGTAATATTAGAATATGGAGTATATCCACTGGCTCCGGCGAGAATAGGTTTGCCTTTTGGCCCAAGCGCCAAGGTCTTGTTTCGATTAAGCGAAAAATTAAAATTAGTTTTCCACTTAAAATTATCTTTCGAAATGTCCAGGGTGTGTACATCCAGCTCTAATCCTTTATTCTGGACTTCGCCAATATTTTTAGTCGTATTTGAGAATCCGGAAGACTGGGGAATTTCCAGGCTTAATAACAAATTACTGGTACGGGATCTATACACATCGGCATTTAACGTTACACGATTATTTAAAAATCCCATATTGAGTCCTAAATCTATTTCCTTGGTTTTTTCCCAACCCAGATCATAATTACTTAATGAATTAACCGTTCTACCGGAAGCCAGTGAGCTACCTCCTAAAACATAATTGTTGCTTCCGATATTACTTGTGTAGCTGAAATTGCCAATCTGATCATTTCCGGTAATCCCGTATGAAGCCCTAATTTTTAAGTTATTTATCAAATGAGAAATACTTTGCATCCATGGCTCACTTGATACTCGCCAAGCGATAGCTCCCGATGGGAACGTACCCCACCTGTTGTTCGGACCAAATCTTGACGAACCGTCCCTCCTTATAGAGGCAGTCAATAAATACCTGTCTTTATAAGAATAATTTAATCGACCCAAATACGAAACTACCGTCCAGCTTGTTCCATAAGTATCACCCGTAATCTTACCGGCTGCATTTAATGTTCTGATTGAATTGTCCGGGAATTGAGTACCATTAATAGTAATATTATGATTTGCTTGCCGCTGTTCAGAGAAATCACCTAATAATTTAACATGATTGCCTCCAGCAAAGGTGTGATTAAACGTAATGCTGTTTTCGTTATCCCAGTTCATGTATCTATATTGATGCTCATTTCCAGAGGGTATCGATGGTGGGCGATGACCTCTGCTTCCGATTTGTGATGGTCTAAAGTAAGATTGGTTAGTATTGTCATAGTCAATGCCAATGGTAGATTTTAAGCGCAGGTAATTCGTTAAATTATACTTAACGATACCATTGCCAATTACATGGGCTTCATGCTGCCGGTTTGTCTGTATTTTTAAATCCATTACAGGATTCGGATAACAGAGCATGAGCGGGCCGCAGATATATTTATTATAAGAGCCATCAGAATTATATACCGGTTGGATGGGATTCAGTACTTCCCAATGTCCAAAATCGCTGAATCTGATAACTCCACCCTGGGCCGAACGACTTCCATAGGAATAGGTAGGCGATAACTGCATACGTACCGTCAACTTCGGACTGACTTTTGCGG
Source organism: Balneolaceae bacterium (assembly GCA_035638715.1). Lineage (GTDB taxonomy): Bacteria > Bacteroidota > Rhodothermia > Balneolales > Balneolaceae > SMO-BIN1. The sequence continues at coordinate 1,895 of DASQZL010000155.1, read as the reverse complement.
TTACGTTTGCCCGCACATTAAACCTGTTATAATCTGTCCCTACAACAACACCTCCCTGTTGCAAATATCCTGCAGACATATATGAAGATATTTTCTTGGTTCCGCCGCTGGCACTAATGTCAAACTTCCGCTGGGGAGCTACCCGCGTCAACGCATTGAACCAATCGGTGCCTTTACCATACTGTGATGGATTTTGATAAGCTTCAGGAACAGGATTATTGGTGCCTTCCGCCTTATTTTGAGCTTCTATGCGCTGCTTTTGCCAAGTTGCAAATTGTCGCGCATTCATCATATTTGGTCTCTGATTATTAGGTATCACCTGCCATCCATTATAAGCATCCACATGGAAATTAAAGGTGCCATTTTTACCCTGTTTGGTTGTGATCAATACAACCCCATTCGAAGCCCTGGAACCATATATAGCTTTTGCTGAAGGACCCTTTAAGACTGAAATAGATGCAATATCTGATGCAGGTATGTTATTTAGCGGGTTAGAAGTCTGAGAAGAATTAGCCGGTAATGGCATGCCATCAACAACATAAAGTGGACTGTTTCCGGCACCTATTGAACCTACACCTCTAATTTGTATTTGTGGACCGCCACCCGGTATCCCGTTCGTGGTATTAACCTGCACGCCAGCAATCTGTCCGGCCAACGCCTGATTAGCTCCGGTAATGGGCTGACTGCTTAAAGACTGCATTTGAACGGTACCTTCAGAACCCGTCAAGTTTTGTTCCTGCTGCTTTCCATAACCCACTACAACCATTTGCTTACCGGAAATAGTGGAAGATTGCATCTTTACATTAATAGTAGAGCGCCCGTTTATCGGTATGGCCTGCTGCTTATAACCGATATAGGAAAAAATCAACGTATCCTGTTTGGAAGGTACGTTTAATGAATAATGGCCTTTAGAATTCGTAGAAGTACCGGTTGTTGTACCCTTTACCTTAATATTTACACCCGGTAGGCTATTACCAGATTGAGCATCGCTGACTTTACCGCTCACAGTGTTATTTTGGGCCAAAACCGCCGACGAACATATAAAAGTGAACAGTATATATAAAAACCCAAATTTTGGAACCGATTTCATTACGTATCTATAAAAATTACTTTGCATAGTATTGCATCCTAATTTTTTAAAAATTTGAAGTGTCATTTATAAGGGTATTTACTTTACCCATTTGTTGTTTTATTGAAGGATTTTAAAAACCAAGTGACCTAAAACTCCTTTATTATCCTCCGTTACATTTATAAAGAAACATCAAAACTTAATTTCTACTCATTTTTCTTTTTCTATATTATTATTCCATTATTTGTTGCTCGAAAGAAAGGGTCTAAAAGCCCTGATTATAAGCTTTTAATAACCTGAATTCGAGCTAACGAGGGTACATATTCCCAAGCTTGTTCAGGGCGCAAAATTAAATGATATGGAATATTAATCCTCCCGCCCCCATCCTCAGAGAGGCAATTATTTTGCCTCTTTTGAAATTTAGAAAATTTAAAAATTCAAAAAGGTCTCCCCTATTGATTAAATTTCAGACCATTTCAACCGCTGAGATCCAACTTGTAAGTCTTCGGTATATTTAATTTTTCACCAAAAATTTTTGCATATATTTCATGAAAATATGCCAGTCTGAAGGTACCGTGCCGTGGCCACCATGATGCATATAATAGCCGATCGTGTGTAAAATCGGCTTCCCTGCCGGTGGCCATTTGTCTGTACCCAGCCCCTGCTTTCCTAATAACCTGTAAACCTTACCTGCAGCAACGGCTGCCAAAAATTCACCTTTGGGATCTGACCACAGATCTTTGTTGCCTGTTTGAAGCAATACGGGCCGGGGAGCAATCAAGGAAAGTAGCATATTTCCATCCACCGGAAGCTCATCCGGGAAATT
>DASQZL010000154.1:0-5405 GCA_035638715.1 Balneolaceae bacterium | reverse complement strand
TATATCCTTACCTGCCAGATCCACAGGCCGAAGCGCCTGATCTACCTCAGTTCGGGAATGCATAAACATGGCGATCCTGCACTGGAGCAAATAACATCGGGCCGGGGCAACATCAGTTATTCCGACTCAAAATTGCATGTGGTCCTGTTAGCGAAAGCCGTAGCCCGCAAATGGCCGGATGTCTATGACAATGCCGTCGATCCCGGCTGGGTCCCCACCAAGATGGGTGGCTCCGGTGCACCCGGTGATCTGCAGAAGGGCTATGAAACACAGGTATGGCTGGCAGTTAGTAACGACAATAAAGCGAAAGTCAGTGGCCGTTATTTCCATCATAAAAAAGAAGCAAACTATCATCCTAAAGCGGATGAAATTGCTGTGCAGGAAAAATTTCTTACGGCCTGTAAAGACGTCACCGGGGTTAGCTTTCCGGTGGGATAAAAGTAAATATGAGTGTGATCCCAACTTGATAATCACCCTGCCAGAAGGAAAAATAACAGCAATTTTTCTTCAGTATTTTGCAAATCATCCTGTATTCCAAATACATAAAGAAACTATCTCACAGTTTGTAGGGATTGACTTGACCTTTCGGAATAAAAATTAGCAACAGATAATTGATATATATCAAGACTATTTACTGTCATATATCAATAGAGTACACGGTCTTGTGTTGTATGTTAAGCATACACTAATTGTTTAACATTAAATTAATTGAATAATGACTACAGCAACGAAAACATTATGGAAAATTGATCCGATGCACTCGGAAGTACAATTCAAGGTGAAACATTTGGTAATTTCGACCGTCACTGGAAACTTTAATTCCTTTGATGGTAAAATCGAAGCCGAAGGAGATGATTTTGAAAATGCCAAGGCAACTTTTACGGCCGATATCGATAGTATTTCGACCAACAATGAAGATCGCGATCAGCACTTAAAATCAGACGATTTCTTCAATGCTGGAGCATATCCAGAACTGAAATTCGAATCAACAAATTTTGACAAGGTTGGCGACGGGGAATACCAAGTAACCGGCGACATGACCATCCGCGATATCACCAAAAAGGTAGAACTGAACGTTGTTCACGGTGGCACGGTGAGTGATCAATATGGGCAGACCAAGGCCGGCTTTGAGGTTAAAGGCACTATCAACCGTAAAGCATTCGGCTTAACATGGGATGCCGTAACCGAAGCCGGGAATGTTGTGGTGGGCGACAACATTAAGCTGCAATTGAATGTGCAGTTCGTACAGCAATAGCGAATGACTCATTCCATTTTAGCGGATATTCTGTCTAAGGATATCCGCTTTTTTATTTTCTGATTTTTCCATGTACATTTTGATATTAAAAACTAAGGACTGACTCAATACGCTTAAACCGTATGTTCGAGCAACTGAAACAAAGTATCACCAATCATGTGTCATTATCTGATGATGAGTGGGCATTGTGCAAGCAAAATTTTCGTCCCAAGCGGATGCTTAAAAGACAGTTTCTGCTCCAGGAGGGTGATGTTTGCCGTCAGCTGACCTTTGTTGAAAAAGGATCGCTATGTTCTTATTCCATAGATTCGAAAGGAAATCAACATGTCATTCGTTTTGCTTTTGAGGGTTGGTGGATTGCCGATCTGCAGAGCTTTTTTACGGATAATCCTTCCACACTGAATATTGAGGTACTTGAAGACAGCGAACTGCTTATGCTGGACCGGAAAAATCACGAAAAACTGTTACAACAGATCCCGACCTACGAAAAGTACCACCGTATTATTCTCCAGAATGCCTATATTGCCTTGCAACAACGCTTTGAAAATGCACTTGGACTTACGGCTGAGGAGAAGTACGCCCGCCTGATAAAACAGAATCCGGAGTTTATGAACCGCGTGCCGCTAAATCTGGTGGCTTCGTATCTGGGCGTGAGCCCCGAAACCCTGAGTCGTGTCAGAGGTCAGTTTGGCCGCTAAACCATGTTTTTTTCTCCAGCTTTCTGTCCCATTTGCCATTCCTGGCCGCCGCCTCATAGGTTGATTGAAGAAATTTAAGCAGCAGTTCATCCGGATTCTTAGCTTTTTGCACCACGCTGTATGGAAGAATATATTCTCCCAGTTCTTCGTGGTACCAGGCCTCTTCGGGCAGAATATCATCCGAACGATATCCTTCCGGCTCGGGATAAGCATACGAATAAAAAGCGGCTTCACCCACTCCCGTGCCGGCCCAAAATCCCGCGCTCGATAATTCATGGGAGTAGCTTTCTTCCATGACCCAGTCAGGACAATTGGGAATGCCGCCCGGGTGTTTGGGGGCTGATCGTCCCGAAAACCGCGTTACCGCCAGATCAAATGCCCCCCAGAAGAAGTGAACGGGACTTACCTTGCCTGTAAAATAAGACCTGAATTGTGTGAAGACCCTGTGTACATGTGTCAGAGCTAACCAAAAACGATGTACTGATGCTGCTTCATAAGCCGCCTGATCTGTATTTTCCGAGAAAGGTGCAATGGGGTCGGGCAGCTCAACCGGCAAAGGATAAATTTCGGTTTCAAGATTTAACTGCTTCAGGCTATTAAATATTTTCCCGTAGAAATCGGCTACAGACATCGAGCCCAAATGAAAGGAAGCCTTTTTGCCGTCTACTTTTCGAATTTCCAACCGGTGATCCACAAAATTGAATTCAATTTCAAAATCACCGGAGGCATGCGGTATTAACGAGGTGGACAATCCACGGGAAGAAACATACAGCGTTACATGCCAGCTGTGATTGATCCACGGCATGTGCCCGAGACGAATCTTTCCGACAATTTGTGACCACAAGTGGACCGCCTCAAGGGTTGCCTGCCAGTCGCCGGGATTCGGCAGTGCGGGCCATGAACGACCGTTCTGATTTGCGGATAGTTTCTGATTCATGGGGATAAATATTATTAGTTATCAATTTATACTTTTAAACTAAGTCATTCTGAAGGGAATTGTTTCCTTGAATAACTGAGATGGCAACCGGGTAAAGCGGAATCACTTCAAGTCCATTTTTGCGGTCATAATCCATGGCAAGTTTAATCATTCCTTTATCAATATTTTCGCTTCGTAGTCCAATGGAGACCTTGGTATTATCAATAATAATTTTGGCATCATCGGCTTTGGAATAGGTAATTCCTACTTTTACTTGTCCGTTCTCCTCAATAAAAATTAACATATACCATATCATACAAAATTTGGATGAATTTGCAGCGATAATCAAAAGAGGGAGTATTGACAAATATCAAGGAATTTTATTAGCACATATCAATGAAAATAACCTATCATTGGATTAGGTTTGTATCAGTAAAAGAAAACGAGGTGACAAAAAATCATCATGCCTATTACAAAACAAACCATCGCCATCATCGGAGCCGCCGGGAAGATGGGATCCGCCATAGCAAAAAATATTGCCAGCGGAAACTACCGGCTGCTGCTTTTCGACAGAAATTCTGAACAATTGAATACACTAAATATGGAAATCCTGCAGGCTCAACCTCAGGCTGATATTGAATTCATGGCTTGTGCCCATGACTGTAGTTGGGAAGCCGATATAATCATTCTGGCGGTGCCACATGAGGCCGAAAAAGAGCTGGCAGACAATATCCGCGATGTATCAACGCAGAAAATTGTAATCAGTATTGCCAATCCCGTGGATGAAAATTTCAGTAAATTGACAACTAAGCCCGATACCAGCGCGGCCCGGGAACTGCAGCAGTGGTTGCCGCATGCGCGGGTGGTGAAAGCATTTAATACCACATGCGCTGCCGATTTTGAGCAGCCGGTTATTAACGGCAAGCAGGTGGATGCATTTATCGCTGGTGATGATGAGGAAGCGTTGCATACAGTCGCAGAACTTGTGGAAACGGCAGGATTCAATCCGGTTATTGCCGGAGATTTATCGGTAAGTGGCACGTTGGAGCGAATGCAATTGTTTCTCATGCAGCTCACCTTCCGCGATAATTTCAAGGGACCGGCCGGCTGGAAGGTTCTACATAATTAACCTGAGTTCGAATATGGTTTTATTGTCAAATAAAGATCAATGGCTGTTTCACAGAGTCTCACTGAGAAACACGGAGAACCACAGAGGATTTCGAACGCTCTGTGCTCCAAAGTCTTGACGAAGGAGTGCCTTCTCTGTGATCTTCAGTGAAACAAACATGAATATCTTTATGCCTGAGGTTGTGCTCAAAGTATGCTTCTATCGTATTTATTTTGAGTTCGCGTTAATTAAAACACGCTAAATACGAAACACGCACATTCCAAAATGGACTATAATTTAAAAATCATATCATCAACAACACGTCCCGGCAGAAACGGACCCATTATCGCTAACTGGATTGCTGAAGAAACGAATAACCATGGCAGCTTTGATACTGAATTATCAGATCTTGGAGAAATTCGCCTGCCGGTTATGAATGAAGCGAACCATCCGGGATTGATAAAGTATGAGCATGACCAAACCAAAAAGTGGGGCGCCGGGATGAAAGTCATCAAAGAAAATAAGGCTGTAAGTAATCAAATCGAAATTAATTACAAGAAATAGTAATCATGGAAAACAATTACACCACACCCGCTGAAACTCGTATTGGTCACGTGCACTTGAAAGTGTCGGATCTGGATCGGGCACTCGAATTTTACCGCGACCTGCTGGGCTTTGAACTGACGACCACATACGGCGAAAACGCGGCTTTCCTTTCGGCCGGAGGCTATCACCACCACATCGGACTCAACACCTGGCACAGTAAAGGCGGGCCGCCTGCACCCCGTAACAGCGCCGGATTGTTCCACGCTGCAATTTTATATCCGACGCGCAAAGACCTGGCTGAAATTCTACAGCGGCTGATAGATGAAGCCTATCCCATTGATGGGGCCAGTGATCACGGCGTTTCTGAAGCGATATATTTGACCGATCCCGATGGTAACGGTGTGGAACTTTACCGGGATCGCCCCCGAAATGAATGGGAATATGCCGAAGACGGCTCGCTAAAGATGGTCACCAAGCCGCTGGACCTGGAAAATTTGCTTTCCGAGCTGGATTGAAACACAGTAAAATCGCAAATGGAGAAATACTTACTTTATTGAATGCTAAAATTTACAAGTTAACACCGATATTTTTATCCTTAATCATGAAGATGAATACGTGGTATAAATTGTTAAGCAGCGTCTGTCCGTTAAGGTATTTATGGTAATTGTCGGTAAATCAGCCTGTTTTAACCGATAAATATCCACTCAATTGGGGATTCGGTCGTCTTAAACGGACGGCGTAGTATATTGAAACGATACGTATGCACGGACGTAATTTAACATTTGAACAACCTCCTATTTCAATAAGGAAATTAGGGACGACGGTAAAAACGGTAGTAATATGTGAGTTCGATATAAAAAACTACTGGATAGAGAGAAAGAG
>DASQZL010000153.1:0-21498 GCA_035638715.1 Balneolaceae bacterium | reverse complement strand
AAAAAAATAAATGGCTGCTTCTGCTATGCTGCCTTTGTCTTTCATTGACGGTGAAAGGAGAAGCTCAGTCCTTAAATTCGGTTGCTGATACGGTACGGTTAAATACCAATTGGTATGCCAGGCAATCAGCTCAAATTGCGCTTGATGGGAGCCGGTTGACCGACACTTCTTTTACTCCACAAAATTGGTTGAAAGCAGTCGTACCCGGTACTATCCTGACAACTCTCTTAAGAAATGGGAAATATAAGAATCCCAATATTGCCTTTAATAATAAGCAAATTCCGGATGTAGCTGAGTCGGGTTCTGGTTATTACACTTATTGGTATTACACTACTTTCAGAACGCCGGCAAAGGATACGCTTGATCACATCTGGCTGCATTTTAGGGGCATCAATTATTCGGCACAAATTTTTCTGAATGGCAGGCGGATAAACAGAGACACCCATCACGGAATGTTTCTCCGTGAAAAGTATGATATCAGCCGCTATTTGCGTTCAGATACGCTGAATCAGCTTGCGGTATTAGTGGCGCCCCAGGATCCCCCGGGTGTTGCCAATGGCGGGCAGGCGGGCAACGGCCGAATCGGGAAGAGTGTAACGAACCAATATGTTGCCGGATGGGACTGGATCGCTCCGGTTCATGACCGGAATACAGGAATTTGGGATAAGGTTTTTCTTACGAAAAATGAGGGCGTGCAAATTCGAGCGCCTTTTGTTCGTTCGGAGGTACCCGGCGTAAGAAAACCCGGCGATAGGCAGGCGCCGGCCTATTTGAAAACGTCTCTCACCCTTTTTAATGAAGATTCAACGACACATGATGGCTCAGTGACGGCAAATGTTGCCGCTTTCTCCGTCCGTAAGCATTATCAGTTGGCAGGCGGGCAAAAGAAAACGATCGCTTTGCCGGTCATTAAGATTGATCATCCGAAATTATGGTGGCCAAATGGCTTGGGCCCCCACCCTTTGTATACCGTTCGTTTTGCTGTTTCTGAATCAGGCTCTTCCCTTTCTGATGAGGCCAATTTGCAAACCGGGATCAGGAAAATTACCACCTACAAAGATTCGATTACGCAAGGCCGAATATTTAAGGTAAACGGGCAGCCTGTTTTTATACGGGGCGGAAACTGGATTGCAAGCGACTGGATGCTTCGGCTGTCAAAAAAAAGATATGATGCGCAGATTCGATACATGGCCGACATGCATCTTAATATGCTGCGGGTTTGGGGCGGAAGTATCACCGAGCGTCCCGACTTCTATAAAGCCTGCGATAGAAATGGAATTCTTGTGATGCAGGATCTGTGGATTACCGGAGATGCCGACGGGGCCTGGCACGACCCCAAAAAGCGGGATTCCCGGCAACGCCGAAGAGCCTATCCAGATAATCATACGTTATTTCTGAATTCAGCGCGCGATCAGATAAAAATGCTGCGTAACCACCCAAGTCTTTGCTTTTGGACCGGGGGCAATGAAATAGCACCACCTCCTGATATCAACAAGGCATTACGCAATCGCATCATGCCCAAACTTGATCCTGATCGACTCTACATTTCGCATTCGACGGCCCAAAAGTTATATACGCATTCACCAAAAGTAAATGCAGATGGCCCTTATGGTATTCAGCCCCTTGATACTTTATTTGAACATCATTCAAGGCCGTTTAACCCGGAAATTGGCTCGGTTGGGCTGCCTGTGGCTTCTACTTTACATAAAATTTTTCCCGGCAACGATAGCATACCTGACAGTCAGGATTCTATTCCGGCCGACTGGAAGTATCATAAATACATGTCTTATACCGGCAGGAATGGGAGAAATTATATCCGTCAGTATGGGGCCGTCAACAGCATGGACAAGTTTGCCAGGTATGCTCAGCTGGCCAACTATAATCAATACCGGGCACTGTTTGAGGGTTGGAACGCACATATGTGGAAATGGTATACCGGCGTGTTGATATGGAAATTACAAAATCCGTGGACTGCTTTACGGGGCGAAATGTTCGACTGGTATCTCCATCCCAATGGCGGAATGTACGGACTGATGCATGGAGCGGAGCCGGTTCATATTCAGTATGATCCTGTTACTGATGCGATACAGACAGTCAATAATACTTTTACTGATATTCGAAATGCCCATGTTTCGGCAACCTGGTATAATTTAGCCGGACATGCGGTCAAAGCAGGTCGAAAAACTATGTCGCTACCCGCAAACCGGGAGAAACGTTCTTTTGGAGTTCAGGTCCCTTCATTTAAAGAGAATGTGTATTTCTTAAATCTCTTGTTGAAAAATAGCAAGGGAAAGATCTTGTCTCGTAATTTTTACTGGTTGCATAATCCGAATGCAAGCTACAGGGCGCTGCACGAGCTCAAAAAGGCAAAAATTCGCGCAAAAGCCAGAATCAACCGCCACAAGAATTATTCTGAAATAAATGTTATTATTAGAAATAGAGAGAAAGTTAACCACGGTCCGGTTGCTTTTTGGATGCGATTGAAATTAATAGATCCGAAAACGGAAAAACTGATCGCGCCCGTCTTCTATTCGGATAATTATATTAGTCTGGTGCCGGGTGAAAAACGATCGATTCAAATTCGAATAAATAATAGCTCGTTATCTGAAAATGAACAGCTTGCCCTCCGGTTAACCGGGTGGAATGTTAAATCACGTCGCATTTCATTAAAAAATTGACTGGTTTAGATTTTTCGCATGAAATCACAAATATTTCGTTTTGAGTTGACTTTTTTAGCACTATTGATGCTTTCGACCGTTGCCAATGGTGCTCCAAAAAGTAAAACCCGCGACGCTGATTCATCGTATGTGATTACAGGATATGTTTTCGGTCACCGAGCCAAATTAACGACCGGCATGATTAAAGCCCGAAAACTAACGAGAATTAATTATGCTTTCGGAAACATTAAGCAGGGGAAAGTGGTGCTGCAAAATGCAACTGATGGATATAACCTGAGGGTATTGGATTCGCTTCGACAATTAAATCCTCATTTGAAAATATTGCTCTCGGTGGGCGGCTGGGCATGGTCCAACAATTTTTCTGACGCCGTACTTACCCACGCCAGCCGGTTGAAATTCGTTCGCAGCGCTGTAAATCTGGTGAAAAAATATAACCTTGACGGAATTGATATTGACTGGGAATATCCGGGACAAATCGGAGATGGTAATATTTTTCGTCCCGCTGATAAGCAGCATTTCACACGGATGCTCAAATTATTGCGAAAAAAATTCAAGCGATTGCAGGCCAAGAATCAAGAAAGAGATCATTATTTGATCACAATCGCTGCCGGAGCCAATCATAAGTACCTTGTCCATACAAATATGAGGCGGGTACAGCAATATATCGATGATGTGAACCTGATGACCTATGATTATTATACCGGCGCCAGCGATTCTACCGGATTTCACACCAATTTGTTTGCTTCGCCGCTCGACGTCAATCGCAAAAGCGTAGCAAATTCTGTGAAAGAATTTATCCGGGCAGGGGTACCGGCCGATAAGATAGTAATTGGCGCTGCTTTCTACGGGCATGGCTGGTCCGGAGTCCAGCCGCTGGATCACGGCCGCTATAAACCCTATGCCGGACCCACGCATTCTTATTCATTCGATACCCTTCAAAAAAAATATATCAATAAAAAAGGCTATACCCGTTACTGGGATTCCTGGGCAGAGGCACCCTACCTGTGGAACGCTAAGAGCCAGACCTTTATAACCTACGATGATTTGCAATCCATTGCGGCTAAAGATAACTTCATCAAAAAGCACAACCTGGCGGGCATCATGTTTTGGCGATATCGCGGGAATAAAGATGGCATATTATTGCATGAAATGTATCAATCACTACATTACTTAAAACCAAAGAAATAATACATTGGCACAAAAATTTACTGTTCTTTTATCTGTATTTATTTGTCTACTGGGAAGCTCGGCTCGTGCTCAGAAGTTTGACTCCCAAAACCTTTTTTACATCACAAATAGCAAGAAAGGTATTCAGAGCTTTCAGAAGCACGCCGATCAGATTTCGATCATTGTGCCGGCCGCCTATCACATGGGTAAACACGGGGTGATAACCGGAGAGGTCAGCCCGAAGATTCTAAAAATTGCCCGTGCACATCATGTCAAAGTAATGCCTATTGTCGGCACCGCTAATCAGGATGGGATTCATCAATTTTTGAATGATTCTTCTGCCGTCAAGCGGGCGGACAATGAGATGGCCTACCTGGCTAAAAAATATAATTACTACGGCTGGCAGCTGGATCTGGAAGATATCAATTTTCTTGATGGATCATCCTATACTACGTTTTATAGAAAGGCCGCTCAGAAATTACATGCAAACGGCTTTAAAATATCGATGGCGGTCGTCAAATTTGATCATGAGGTGCCGCCCCCCGGCCACAGTTCGTACAATCGCTGGCTTTTTGAGAACTGGCGCGGCGCTTTTCAAATCAAAAAGCTGGTTCAAATCGGAGATTTTATCTCATTTATGACCTATGATGAGCACACCGCCATTACCCCTCCCGGTCCGGTGGCGGGCATTCCATGGATGAAAAAAATGGCGCAATTCCTGCAGAAAAAGCAGATTCCAATGAATAAAGTTTCGCTGGGCATTCCCACGTATTCGGACTACTGGTACCCGGCATGGAATAAAGGAAAAGGCGCGCATTCAACGCGATCCGAAATTAGCTATGAACATGCCCAAAAATTATTGAATCGCTACGATGCCAAATTGCAGTGGATGCCCAAACAAGGCGTGCATTATGCCCACTGGACCATGCCGAACGGAGTGTTTAACTGGCTTTTTATTGAGGATGCGCGTTCATTTAAAAAGAAACTGAATCTTGTGCCGAAGTATGGTTTTCGCGGTATATCCGTTTGGTTGCTGGGAACAGAAGATCCCGGTATTTGGAAAGTGCTTCAGCACAGAGTAAACCCAATACATAAAAATTAGAGGGATTTTAAACGATGGTTCTATCGCTAAAGCTGCAGATTTCCGTTAAAATAACGCTGTCATTAGGCGGTTGAGGCAGATCAGATGGTATTCCGAAATACTACTGAAAAGATTACCGGAATCCGTTACAACCATAATTAAAGCGATGAAATATATTAAGAAGGAGATGTAATAAGCAGCAAACAGTAAAAGAAAGGGACATAATTTTTAAAACTGCCATTTAATTAATAACAGGGGCTTTGAGCAACCACCCGTTTATATTGTTCTGAACTTAATTCAGAATCTCGTGATGGTTTTATAGTCTTTAGACTTAGATCCTGAAACAAGTTGAGGCCTAAAGATTCAGGATGTCATGTTGGGTTTTTCAAAGCCTTCTTACAGAAAATTTATCAAAGCCTATTTATTATTTTTTTGTATCCGTTCAATAAATTTATAATAAAATTAAAATAAATTTTTGTTCAGCTGAATTATTTATTTAATTAGCGATGTTGTAATCATGTAAAATGAAAAACCCGGGAATAGGGATGCCGGATTATTCAACCAGTGTCATGTTCAGGTAAAACGTTTCTTTTAATTTATAATTTATTTTAAACTATGTTTTTTAACCCATCCGATGAACAGTTAACCTATTATGAAAATATACCGACTAAAATTTATGATGATGCCCATTCGGCCTCGGAGGTAGTGGCTGCGGAGATAGCTTCTTTAATTCGGGAGAAAAATGAAAATGGGGAACATGCCGTACTGGGACTGGCCACCGGATCGACCCCCACGCAGGTGTACGCCGAGCTTGTTCGCCTGCACAGGGAGGAAGGCCTGAGCTTCAAAAATGTGATCACCTTTAACCTGGACGAATATTACCCGATGCAGCCCGACTCGCTGCAAAGCTACGTGCGGTTTATGGGCGAGCACCTGTTTGACCATATCGATATTCCGGACGAACAGGTGCATATCCCGGATGGGACCATCGCCGAAGAGGATATTCCGGCCTATTGCGATCGCTACGAAGCCCAAATTCAGCAGGCCGGGGGCATTGACCTGCAGCTGCTGGGCATTGGCCGGACCGGGCACATCGGTTTCAACGAGCCGGGGTCGCGCCCGAACTCGCGTACCCGGCTGATCACCCTCGACAAGATAACCCGCAAGGACGCGGCCAGTGATTTTTTCGGCGAGGAGTATGTACCCCGCCGCGCCATCACCATGGGCATCGGCACCATTCTCGATGCCCGGCAAATCATTCTGATGGCATGGGGCGAAAGCAAGTCGCCGATCGTCAAGGAGGCCATAGAAGGGGACATTAAAGAATTGGTCCCGGCCACCTATCTTCAAAATCACGCCGATGCGGGGGTGATATTGGATCAGGCCGCCTCCGCTGAGCTGACACGGACCAAAACGCCCTGGCTGCTGACCCGCTGCGAGTGGGACGATAATCTGATGCGCAAGGCCGTGGTTTGGTTATGCAACAAAGTCAATAAACCGATACTCAAACTTACCGATGAGGATTATAACGAAAACGGGATGGGCGATCTGATCACCCAGCGCGGGCCGGCCTACAATATCAACCTGAAAATTTTTAATGAACTCCAGCATACCATTACCGGATGGCCGGGAGGCAAGCCCAATGCCGAAGATATCAATCGTCCGGAGCGAGCCCAGCCCTTTCCCAAGCGTGCGCTCATTTTCAGTCCCCATCCCGATGATGATGTCATTTCGATGGGCGGAACCTTCATCCGGTTGATCGACCACGGCCACCAGGTACATGTGGCTTACCAGACGTCTGGAAATATTGCCGTATTTGACGACGACGTGATCCGCTATGCTGATTTTGTCTCCGAATACCAGCAGATGTTTGACATGAACACGGCAGAAGCCAGCGACATCCTGCAGGATATTCATTCGTATTTGGAAACGAAGGAACCCGGCCAGGTCGATACCGATGAAATACAGAAAATCAAGGGATTGATTCGCAAGGGAGAAGCCAAGGCGGCCGCCCGCTACTGCGGGGCCGAAGAAGAGAACCTGCACTTTTTAGATATGCCCTTTTATGAAACCGGGCGTGTAAAAAAGAAACCGCTCTCAGAAGAAGATGTACGGATTGTTGCCGACCTGCTCCGGGAGGTTAAGCCGCACCAGGTATATGCGGCCGGTGATCTTTCAGACCCGCACGGGACCCACCGCGTGTGCCTGAAGGCTATTCTTGCGGCCCTTGAGCGCTGCAAGGATGAGCCGTGGATGGATGATTGCTACATTTGGCTGTACCGGGGCGCCTGGCAGGAATGGGATATCAACGATATTGAAATGGCCGTACCGCTCAGCCCGCAGGAGCTGACGAAAAAGCGCCGGGCGATTTTCAAGCACCAGTCCCAAAAAGACCGGCCGCTGTTTCCCGGCCCCGACCCGCGGGAATTCTGGCAGCGTTCTGAAGAACGCAACCGGGGCACCGCCCAGCTTTACGACCAGTTGGGCTTTGCTGAGTATGAGGCCATAGAAGCTTTCGTGCGGTATCAGATTCCCCAAAATGAGTAGATGATTCTTGATCTGCTTCAATAATGTTTCGAAATTTGTTTAGGCCATCCCTTCCAGTTAACTCCATCGTTATCTGGTCCGGGAGGCTCTATTATCTATATGTAAATATCTACTGAAAAGCATAGAAATATTATAAAAATTCTTTATTTTAATAAATAAAGCTCGGAACACTCATAACAGGCTGAGGGTTTTAATTATAACTTGTAATCTAAAATTATAGTAAAATCGATCGTCAAGTAAAATCAGAAGCCAGCAAAAGTAATAGCTCCATGTTACGTATAGAAAATAAAATAGACCAGCTTAAAAATGAGGTCCTTGAGATGTTATATCTGGTTAAAAGCCAGCTTGAAAAAGGACAGCAGGCCCTGTTGGAATTTAATGAAGACCTGGCGCATGAAATTATAGCAAAGGAAAGACGAGTAAATGCATTAGAGCTGAGAATTGACGGCGATTGTGAAAACATTTTGGCTCTGTATAATCCTGTTGCGAATGATCTGCGTTTTATACTTGCCGCTTATAAAATTAATTCTGATATCGAAAGATTAGGCGATCATGCGAACAGCGTTGCCAGTTACATTCTCGAATTTGGCGAGCCTATGGAAAAAGAGGCGATAGAAAAAATGAGGCTTCGGGAGATGTATGCTACAGCTATCAAAATGATGAATAATGTTTTAGACGCTTTTGATAGGGAAGATACGACCCTGGCGCGAAAAGTATTTAAACTTGACATGGTGTTGAATGAAATTAATTCTGAAGCTTCGACGGTAACGGCAGAATTAGCACGGCAGAATCCCGATAAAATTTCACTTTATTTGTATTTATTCTCCATTATTAGAAAAATGGAGCGTGTTGGGGATTTGACAAAAAATATAGCTGAAGAAATCACTTTTTATATCGAAGCTAAAGTTCTGAAACACAAAAAGGATAAATATAAAAGTGATTTTGACAATGATAATCAGTCAAAAGCTGAAAACATCTGATTAATCCTCGAAGAGGGGCGATACAGTTAAAATCTTATAGTAACGCGGAACACACTATAATCCTTTTAACCCATTCAGTAGCGGTTAGCTAAAACGGCCTGTAATATAATTCTGTGTTTTAGAATGCTTGGGATTGGTAAAAATCTGATCCGTTTTGCCATATTCTATAAGCCTCCCGAGATAGAAAAAAGCTGTTTTATCGCTGACTCGTCCCGCCTGCTGCATATTATGAGTAACAATAACGATGGTGTAATTATCTTTTAGATCCACGATCAGATCTTCTATTTTACCAGCCGAAATCGGATCCAGCGAAGAGGTGGGCTCATCAAGCAGCAAGACTTCCGGTTTCATGGCAATGGTCCGGGCAATACATAATCGCTGCTGTTGGCCGCCCGAAAGAAAATTTCCCCTCTGATGAAGCGAATCTTTCACCTCTTCCCATAAACCCGTATTACGCAGAGCGTTTTCGACTATCTCGTCCTTTTCATCGCTGGACAGTTTTATATTATTCAGCTTGTAACCCGCCAGCACGTTATCAAATATACTCATGGTAGGGAACGGGTTCGGTTTCTGAAATACCATTCCGATTCGGCGTCTGAGCATGATCGCTGGTATCGAGTAAATGCTTTCATCATCAAGCCGTATTCGTCCCTCCGTTTTAGAGCTTGGTGTAAGTTCATGGATACGGTTCAGGCACCGAATGAAAGTTGATTTTCCACATCCGGATGGCCCCATGATAGCAATGACATGATTTTGTGGAAATGACATTGAGATGCCATGAATCACCTCGTTATCACCATACCAGGCTTTCAGATTTTCAGTTACTAAAATCGAATTTTCCATTTTTTAATTGCCAATCTGCTTGTAATATTTAAAAGTAAAACAAAGATAATTAATATCAGAGACGCACCCCATGCGAGGCGGTGCCAGTTTTTATATGGACTGGTAGCATAATTAAAAATAAGCAATGGCAAATTAGCCATTGGTTTGGAGATATTCCAGTTGAGATAAGGGTTGCCAAAGGCTGTAAATAACAGGGGAGCCGTTTCGCCGGTAACACGGGCAACCGCAAGCATCACTCCGTTAATAATACCACTTAAACCTGATGGAATCACTACTTTGAATATAACCCGGTAATAGGGTGCACCCAGGGCCAGGGCCGACTCTTTGAGCGCTTTTGGGACGCGCTGCAGGGTCTCTTCTGTCGTCCGAATAATCAGAGGTAACATCATCACCGCGAGGGCAAAGCTTCCGGAGAATGAACTGAAGCCCCCTGTGGGAATGACAACAACCAGGTAAGCGAAAATACCAATTACGATAGAAGGCACTCCATTAAGTACTTCCACAGCAAGCCGAGCCGATCTCGAGATCCGGTTATCGGGGTTTTCTGACATGTACACGCCCGCCATTATACCAATGGGCACAGCCATCACAGAAGCAACAAGAACAATAAGGACGGTGCCCAATAGGGCATTTGCGATGCCCCCGCCCGATTCCCCAACAGGTTTGGGAAGAGTGATGAAAAATTGCCAGTTGATTGCTGCAATGCCTTGCCTGAAAACATAATAAATAATAAATATCAGCGGAAGTGCAGTAAGAATGGTAAACAATGCAATAACGACTGTGAACGTCTTATTTTTTAATTTCCTGATATTAAGTCCGATTTCATTCATCGCACAGATACTGAAAATCTTTTAATGATTATGCGGCCGATGTAATTGATGATAAATGTAATCACGAAGAGTAGAAGCCCGATTTCAATTAATGATGAAAGGTGAAGCGTGCTTGTGGCTTCCGTAAATTCATTTGCTATTACGCTGGCCATTGTGTTGCCTGTACTAAATAGGCTACTTGGCAGGGAATTCGTATTTCCGATGACCATCGTTACAGCCATCGTTTCACCAAGCGCGCGGCCAAGCGATAGTAAGATTCCTGCAAAAATGCCTGAAAGGCTTTGGGGTATGCTTACATGTCGGACGACCTCATAGCGGGTAGCCCCCAAGGCGTACGCCGCCTCTTTTAAATCGTTGGGCACCTGAGTTAAAACCTCCCGGTTGACGGATGCTGAATAGGGGACGATCATAACGGCAAGGATGAGCGAAGCGGCTAATATCCCGACCCCATACGGCGGCTCATTAATAGCCATTGCAAAATCTCTGACCAGGGGGACCAGAACCATCAACCCCCAGAAACCATAAATTACAGAGGGAACGCCGGCCAATAGTTCAATCATGTTTCGAAGAATTTCGCCCAGGCGGCTGCCCTGCATATATTCACCCAGGAAAATACTGATAGAAAGCGAAAAGGGCAGTGAAATTAAAAGCGCAAGAAAAGATGTCAGCAGGGTCCCCGCCAGAAATGGCAGGGCTCCAAACTTGCTGGTAACCGGATTCCAGACTTGATCAATGATAAACGAAAACCCAAAAGCCTTGATCGAAGGCATGGAATGGACGATTAGCATCGAGAATATGAGTCCGATAATGGCCAGCACAACAAGTACCGAACCGGTAATGGCTATCTGGAAAAGCCGTTCTCGGTAGCGGGGGTGTACGGCCGTCTTTAACCGATTTGAGGCCTCTTGCTCATCGGCAGCAGAGGACGTTTCCCGCCGTGATTGTTGCATCATGCTGTTAGTCGAATCGATGTAGTTGGTTGTAAGCTAACTATTGTCAAAATCATATCCACCGCAAATATATTGAAAGCACATTCATTAGTAAAATCCGTATTTGCCGGTTACTTTTTTTTACCTGTGTTAAAGGTAAAGGATGTCCATTATAAGAAACAGACTTTAAATTTTTTTCCGCTACCTTCAGGGCATTTTCAGGCAGGGGCGCATAATCCAGCGGCTTGGCATATTGTTGCCCCTGATTCAGCATCCAGTTCACCAAATGGACTACTTCACGGGCTTTTTCCAGTGATGAAACACTTGTGCTTAAGTCTTTGTAAAGCAGTAAATAGGTAAACCCACTAATGGGATACCCCTGAGGAGCAGCAGTGTTGGTGATTGAAATGCGTGCGTCGGACGGAATCTGAACATTGCCGGCGCTACTGACTGACTGCAGGCTGGGTGTGATAAAATTTCCGCTTTTATTCTTCAGGCTGGCATAAGGCATATGGTTTTGCAGTGAATAAATCAGTTCTACATAACCAATAGCACCAGGGGTTTGTTTCACCAAACCGGCTACACCGGGATTGCCTTTGCCGCCCAAACCGACAGGCCATTGCAAGGATTTTTCGCGGCCGACATCATTTTTCCAGGTACTGCTTATCTTGCTTAAATAATCAGAAAAAATATAGGTGGTACCGCTGCCGTCAGAACGATGGACAACGGTGATATTTAAATCGGGGAGTTTGATATCCGCATTCACAGCCTTGATACGTTGATTATTCCACTTTTTGATTTTTCCGAGATAAATGTCAGCAACTAAATCAGGGGTTAACTTCAACTTAGGGCTGTTTGGCAAGTTGTAAGTTAAGACCACGGCTCCGAGGCATGTGGGAATATGCACGATGGGAGCTGGTGCCTGTTTCAATTCCTGGTCACTCATCGGCGCATCCGAAGCCCCAAAATCAACCGTTTTGTTGTCCATTTGACGAATCCCGCCGCCTGATCCAATAGCCTGGTAATTGATCTGAATATCGTGAGTCTTGCCGTATTCATTGAACATTTTGGAATATAAAGGATAGGGAAAAGTAGCTCCGGCCGCCTGTAATTGTTTTACGGATTGACCATTACCGGAACGACTGTTTTTTTTCCCGGACTTGCCGCACGATGTAATAACCAGCATTGCCATGGCAAGCGACCCAATCACTGCAACGATATTTCGACTGTTTATAATCATTAGAGGAGGTTAAAAATGTACTGACAACGCCTTTATAAACCTACTAAAGGTAGCCTTTCCAAAAGACAGATTCATATTAACAAATTGTTAACAAATTAGTGATAATTGGCAAGCTTCCAACGAGGCATAAATATTGCTTCCGGCTTATCCGGAGGGCTATTCGCTGGCAGGTTCGGGTCTTTATTATGCTATTTAATTATTTAAAGTTAAACAGTTAATATAATGCGACAGGAAAAACGGTGCTATTCTATTTTTTAAATAAAATATGAAACAAAATAATTTATTGACCATTAAATATTATACAATATTACAAAAGATTATGCGTATTTAATAAGGAATAGATGATATGTGTGAAAAATAAGAGGTCTATTCTAATAAATAGTAGCTTTCTAAGCATAAGCCAACAACCTCTTATTTAAAGGCCGCCGGATTAGTAGCCCGGCGGCTTTGTTATTTATAGAGGTGCAATGATGCAGCAAATCTGTTATATTTCTACAAATAATAAATGGCTTGTGGTTCTCTGATGAGTGAAGAAATTATTCTTGGTATTGATCCCGGCTCGCGTCACACGGGCTATGCTCTCCTTGCTTCTGAAAATGGGTCATACGTTCCCCAAAGATGCGATGTTATTGATGTTGCAGATTTGGATGATCACGCCGATCGTCTTCAGATGATTTTTGAGAAAATGTCGCAGCTCGTTCAATCACTGCAGCCGACATCCTGCGCGATCGAAACGCCGGTTTACGGCATAGACCCCCTGGCCATGCTAAAACTCGGACGTGCACAGGCCGCCGCTATGCTTGCAATTACCAATAATAATATTTCAGTTACGGAATATTATCCTAAAAAAATTAAAAAATCGATTACCGGCAATGGCAATGCCAGTAAAAAACAGGTCGCTTTTATGTTGCGAAAATTGGTCGATTTACCTGATGAACCGTTATCGGAGGATGCCACAGATGCCCTGGCAGTAGCCTGGTGTCACTTGATGAAGCAAAACAATGTGGCGGGAAAGAGTATGCGTTCAACCCGGAAAAAGCATCAGAACCGAAAAGCCTCGAGCTGGAGTGAATTCGTAAAAAACAATCCCGACAGGGTTAAAGATTAGCGTTTGTTACCTTCTATAAATATAATAGGTAGTGTAGATCCCCCGATTGTTCCAGAAGTAAATTGCTCGCCAGGGGCCGCCCCAGCAGCACTTCAGGTTTCAATGTAGCTTGACAGCATCTAAAAATGCTAAATTTTCAATGAAGTTATATTTGGAAGGCTTGGAGGGCATTTTTGAATTTATCGAAGTGCACTATAATTATTTGGCAGTTTAGATTATTTAAGTTGAATCCGAAAAGGCTTTCGAACAATTAATGAGACCTCAAATATACAATGAGGCTTCGACTCCTGAAGAATCTTTTGGAATCTCAATTAAATAGCTTAAAGTATATTATTTATGATCGCATATCTCAATGGTTCTCTTGCTTTTAAGTCGCCCGAGCGACTTATCGTTGACGTTCGGGACATCGGATACGAAGTGGAAATATCCACCCAAACATACCAGCAGTTACCCGGCGAGGGAGAGGATGTCAATCTGCTTACATACCATCATTTTACAGATAACGATCAGCGATTGTTTGGATTTTATACTGAGGATGAGAAACAGCTTTTTGAGGTGCTTATCACCGTAAAAGGTGTTGGACCCAAGCTCGGGCTTACAATTTTATCGGGGCTGCCGGCAAACCAGATTATTGATGCAATTCTTCAGTCAGACAAAACAGCGCTGACTCAAATTACAGGTATCGGAAAGAAAACCGCCCAGCGGATGATTTTGGAATTGACCGACAAAATGGAAGATATTGCGGTAGCCTCACCCGATAGCAGCGGCGGGTCAGCGGTGCCGACCGAAATGAAAGAGGAGGCGGTGTCAGCCCTGCAATCGCTGGGCATTCGCAAGAGTGATGCCCAAAAAGCCGTTCAGGCTGCCGGCAATAATCTTTCGGGTGATGGAAATGTAGAAACCCTGGTAAAAAAAGCTTTATCCCGGATCAATCAATAAATGACGAGTTGCGCATTGCAATAAATGGGTTTATAGAACGTAATCACTGGTATTCATAACAATAATTTAACACAGATCGGTTTAATTTCAACCAGAAGGTTTGTAATATTGCCCTCTGTGGGAGTTGGGTTTTTTAAATATTAACTAACCAACCAAACATCCTGTGTCTGACAAAAAAACCATTCTCGTTGTTGATGACGAACAAGATCTGCTCGATCTCATAGAGTATAACCTGCATAAAGAGGGTTTCGATGTACTGAAGGCCAAAGACGGTCAAGAGGGCATCGATATGGCCCGACAGCATTCGCCCGATTTGATTCTTCTCGATATAATGATGCCTGTTATGGACGGCATGGAGGCCGTTAAAATTATCCGCGATGACGAAAAATTACGTCCCATTCCGGTTATTTTCCTAACGGCCCGCGGAGATGAAGAAACCGAAGTGGAGGGGCTCGATAAAGGTGGCGACGATTATATAAGCAAGCCCATCAGCACCAAAACCCTTATTTCGCGCATCCGGGCCGTACTGCGACGGTTTAAAAAAACCGCGGACCCTGATCGTATCGAGGTGCATGACCTCGAGATTGACAAGGATCGCTATGTAGTTCTGCAGAATGACAAAGAGTATCAACTGCCGCGCAAGGAATTTGAGCTGCTTTACTTTTTGGCCAGCCGCAGGGGTAAAGTGATGGACCGGCAGACCCTGTTGAACAACGTCTGGGGTGATAAAGTATATGTAGTTGATCGGACGATTGATGTACATGTCCGTAAAATTCGCCGAAAACTGGGCGACGAGTATATTGAAACGGTCAAAGGAGTCGGTTATCGGTTCAAACCATGAAAAAAGATCCCTTTCAACATAATTCACGCCTGGCTTTTCGGAGTGCTGCGACTGCGGCCGTGTTCGTTGGGTTAAGCTGTGGAATCGCCGTATTCTTTTTTTTCAGGTCGGGGGTTGGTCTGGCTGTTTTATTTGGCCTGGGTACAATAATCGTGGCTTTTGCCGCTGTCTATACCGTCATATATATTTTACAATTTTGGCGTCTGAAACAGCTTAACCAGATTATCCGCAATATTGCCCGCAAGCAGTTTGAGGATTATAAAAGTTTTAATCAGCATGGAGCAGATGAGCTGGACTATCTGATAAAACAAGCTATCCGGGCCAGCCGAACCATTGAGCGCGAAATTCAGCGGCTCAACCGTATCGAAAATTATCGCAAGGAATTTATCGGTGATATATCGCATGAATTGAAAACTCCCATTTTTGCTATTCAGGGGTTTATCGAGACGCTTTTAAACGGCGCCATTGAAGACGATGAGGTGAATCGGAAATTTTTGAAAAAGGCCATGCGCAATGTTGATCGTTTGACTTATCTTACCAAAGATCTGATGGAAATTTCCAAACTCGAAACCGGTGAATTGAAATCTGAAATCGAGGATGTTTACCTGTATGATGTTGTCTCCGATGTGATTGAAAATTTACAGTATAAAGCCGATCAGGAAGACATCGAAATTATTTTCAATGAATTCGACAAGAATATTTTAGTCAGCGCAGACCGCAACCAGATCAAACAGGCGCTGATCAACCTGATCGAAAATTCCATAAAATATAATAAACCGTCAGGCTCGGTTACCGTTGGGGTGAAATCTTATCCCGAGGATGAAGATCGCTTGCTGGTGTATGTAAAAGACACGGGCATTGGTATGGAACAGCAACATATCGACCGCGTGACGGAACGGTTTTTCAGGATCGATAAATCACGTTCTCGCGACAAGGGAGGGACCGGTCTGGGACTCTCCATCGTGAAACATATTATGGAGGCCCACGACGAAGAATTTTTCATTGAGAGCACACCGAATGTAGGTTCTAAATTCAGTTTTACCCTGAGCAAGGTTGAACGAACAGCCGTTTCTGTGTAAATTACCAAAAAGTAAAAAGAGCCTGCTGTGGAGGAGAGAGAGGCTGCTTAGGACCATCTTACCAATATTATGTGATGGCCGGAAACCGAGAGGAATAATCACTCTGAATTTGGGAGTCTTACGTTATGTAGCGTTATCGGGCAGGGCAAATTCTTTTCATAATGATGAAGAAAACAAGCCGTCTTGAGGCCTTCAGCGACGGAGTCCTCGCTATCATTATTACAATTATGGTGCTGGAGCTTAAAGTTCCCAAAGGGGCAGACCTGGCTGCGCTTCGCCCGTTATTACCCGTTTTTTTAGGTTATATTCTTAGCTTCGTTTATCTTGGAATTTATTGGAGCAATCACCATCACCTGCTTCATATTACTGAAAAAATAAGTGGAGGCGTGCTTTGGGCCAATCTAAATTTGTTATTTTGGCTTTCACTATTTCCTTTTGCCACGGCCTGGATGGGCAATAACAGCTCTGTAGCTATTCCTACGGCATTTTATGGCTGCGTGTTGTTTTTAGCAGCATTTGCATGGTTTATTTTGCAGCGGCTAATTCTGGCTAACCACAGTAGTGAGTCACTTTTAGTGCAGGTCATGGGAGTATCATTCAAGGAAAAAATTTCTCCTGTGCTCTACCTTGCTGCCATATTTCTGGCATTTATAAAACCCTGGATTTCAGATATTATCTATGTAGGTGTTGCACTTGTGTGGATCATCCCGGACCGTCGTATTGAACGAGCGGTGGCTGAACGGCAGAAAGACGAGGCATAAGTTATCGCTCATTAAAACTCAATGTATATTAAATAGATGAATACGAGACCAAAGGTAGCCCGGACAGGCTGTCTGGTTAGAGCATAAATGAAATGAGTATTATAGGTCGGACAAGCGACCCGACTTACCACTTTGGGCACTTCAGGCATTGTTCGTAATCACCCATCCTATCAAATTTGCAAAAAAATTAGACGTTTTAATTTTTCATTCTTGTATAGCAATTTTATACCTTACCTATTAATTAATTAAATATTTAATATTGTAATTCATCATTTGTGATATGTTGCACGCTGTAATTATGGCCGGAGGAGCTGGCACACGTTTTTGGCCCGAAAGTACGAAAAAGACCCCTAAACAATTTTTGTCGCTTTTTGGCGATGGAACCATGCTGCAAACGACTGTTCGCAGAATTGAAGCGCTTGTCCCGGCCGACCGTGTCTGGATAATCACTAACGAACGATATGTCGATCTTGTAAGAGAACAACTGCCCGATATTTCAGGAGAAAATATTATAGGCGAGCCGCTTGCCAAAGATACTGCACCATGTGTAGCAGCGGCGGCCGCACTGATTCAACGGCGCGATGCGGATGCCACGATGGCTGTACTACCGGCCGATCACCTGATCAGCGACAATACCACCTTCCTCTCAATATTGCAGGCAGCCGCCGAAAAAGCTCGTCAATCGGAGGGGCTCGTAACTATTGGCATCAAACCAACCCGACCGGAGACGGGTTACGGCTATATTGAATTTGACAAAGATTCGGAAGAAACCATCGCCGGGCATACCGTCCGAAAAGTGGTGCAATTTCGCGAAAAGCCGGATATTACCACCGCACGGCAATTTATTTATGCTGGTCGGTTTTTGTGGAACAGTGGCATGTTTGTCTGGCAGGTTGATGCCATACTGAAGGAGTTCGAAAAGCATTTGCCGAAAGTGGCAGAGGCTGTAGCCGGCTTACGTGCTGCGGGGAACGACGGTCAACAGGATGCCCTGAAAACGTATTATCAAGCCTGCCCTTCGATTTCAATTGATTATGGAATAATGGAGCAGGCCGAAAAAGTATTTGTTCTACCCGGCTCGTTTGGCTGGAGTGATGTGGGGAGCTGGAAAGCTCTTTATGAATTGTCGAACAAGGATGAACGGGGAAATGTACTGCAAAATTCAAATACGGTTACCGAAAATGTATCAAATAGTCTTGTACACGGCACCAGCAACAAGATGATAGCGCTGGTGGGCGTTGAAAACCTGGCCGTAGTGGAAACAAAGGATGCTATTTTGGTTTGTAATTTAGATCAGGCGCAGGGCGTTAAACAAGTTGTAAAGAAGCTGGAAAATAGCGAAGAAACGAAGAAATTTTTGTGAGATAATTTGTAGTTGTACCACAGAACGACGTACTCCCCCCTTACACGGCACGCATTTTGGGGGCTTCGTGATTTCTCTGTGCATGCGCACTAAAGTATTTCGCGCACAGATGCAGAACTTTGTATAATAGCGGTAGGACTTATTTGTTTTTTCTCATCGTCCGGCTATGTTTATATCGGGCTCGCGTTATTTTAGTGTAGATTCAAAATAAAATACACTTATTAAATTAAGGCTATAGATGAATCAACAGTTATTCTTAACTCGAATTCACTTTAAGTATTAAAATCTCCCGGGAATGAATGTCGATCCTCTATGCTGGCGCAAGCCTCCGCTTGTGCCACAAATTAAGCCATCATAGTTGATAAAACCTGATATCCTCCATCGGCTTCGCCATTTACTCTTGAAAATTTTTTCTGCACTTTTTGCCGTTCAATTTTTCCCGGTGCTGTACTACATATTTTAGGATATTCCAAATAAAAAAAGCTCCCAATGCAATTTAAAAATGTGTCAGGTACGTTTGGATTCATCGATTAAACGAGAAATGATATTCCATTTACACTTCAACCGTCAGCTGATCGTAGGCCAGCTGCACGTGCGAGGGCAGGCGATCATTTGTTTCAGCATGATTGACGAATCCATTCATATGAACCAGGTAGGTTTGCGGGATGTCAAGCTCGTTGGCCACTTTTACGGCCTGGGGGATGATCATGTGCGTAGGGTGATCCGGCTCCCAGCGCAGCCCGTCGATAACCAGCATCTTTGATCCCCGGATACGACTTTTCACCTCATCAGAAATTTTTTTTACATCGCTAAAGTAAGTGAGATCGTTCAGCCGGAATCCCAGTACGTTAACTTTTCCGTGTGAGGCAGGCAGCGGGGTGATATTCACATCCTTTACGGATACGGGCTCGGTCATCTCACGCAGATCCAGCGTAGGTGCCCCCGGATAACGCCCTTTTCCGAACATATAATCGAAACGACTGCGAATAGCATTGATCCCCCCTCTGGTTGTATAGACAGGCATCTGGTGATCCTGTTCGTAGCAAAAAGGCCGTAAATCGTCGAGGCCGGCGATATGATCCATATGTTCATGCGTGATGAGGACCAAATCGATATGACTTATGCCGGCGCGCAGGGTCTGCAGCCGAAATTCGGGACCGGTATCTATAACGATGGACGTTTCCTCTGTCTGAAGCCATGCAGAGCAGCGCCACCGTATATTCCGCGGGTCCGGACCGATTTTTTCGCGCCCGAAGCCGCCGGCGATGGGGACGCCCATTGATGTGCCGGTACCCAGAAATGTCAGCTTCATCAATCGTTTTATTTATTTGAATTTTCAGTTTCTGTGTCATCGAATTTTTCAAACCTGCGCCATAAATCTTTCAGGTCGTTTCGTACGGCCGGCTTGATGTACATATCCCGGAGATGGTCTTTATTTAAGACCCGCGCCAACAGGCCGATTTGTTGCTCAACAGGGCGTTTTTTATTAAGTACGACTAATTTTTCACCTTCAACTACGCAATGGTTGCCCTGAAATCTTCCCCGTTCCTTGCGTACAGTATAACCAGCTTTTTCAATCAGTTGTTCCAATTCAATGATTAACTTGTCAGCTTTCATCAAAAGGTGATTCCAATTAAGATGCTGTTTCCGATTGCATTATAATCCAGGAGTTCGCCATCGATGTTATACTTTCTGAAACTATAATTATAGCCTACGCTAAGACCTGCGAATCCCAAAAGATTATCGAAATAAAGCCGGGCATTGCCTTCAAATCCCAAAAGAGTGCCCGTGCCATTCTGCGTATTGCCTGAATTAATTTGTTGCCGGGTGGAAAAAGTGACGCCGTAACTGGGAAGTACTTTTGCTTTAAGTCGAAATTGAGGAGCCAGCCGGGTTCTAAAGTCAATTCCCGTGCCCAAATCGAGGACGGCCTGCTGGAAATGAGGCGTCCGGGCAGTAGGAACAAGATTATTATCCGTAACATCTGTAAGATCTCCATGTAGTTGCAATGGAATTTCAAGTGCCGTTTTGCCGGCATGATAGACGATGAATCCGTGCCCGTACCGGAGACCGATATCGAAATAAGACAAACTATCAAGGCCGATACTTGCTCCAAGATAGGCGGTAAACCGACGAGTCTCGGCACGCAGGCGTAATATAGGGGCGTTAAATGAATATAAACCGCCATCTTCCGATTTCGGGACATTCCCTTTGTATTTGAAATTGAGAAATTCAGGTCCGGCATACAAAGCTATACCGGGCGTTGTACTTCTTTTCCGGGCGCTTTTTACCGAGAACATTTGTCCATGGGCAAGCGATGGGGTAAGGAAGAGGAAAAGCAATAATTGAAACGGGATGCTTTTTTTTAAACCACGAAGACCTGTTAATAGTGGCTTCATAAACAGACAGGTATTATTTTTCTTTTTGAATCGATGGATAGAATGTTTTGACTTATTATAACGAATTTTAGCCAGAAACGTATATAATTACTGTAAATTTAACAGGATAATACAAAGGAATTGCAATATTTCTATAAAAGGTTAAAAAAAAGAGTAATGATACACAATACATCATCGATTCGTCAGTTAAGATAATGTATCCCTAACATACCCCATCACCATCCCGACAGAGGGCCGTAACTGATACTTACGGCCCTTATTTTTTTACATTAACGCAGAGGGTAATTTAAAAAAATGCAAGTCATGCTGAGCATCGTCAAAGGCAGCCCTTGCGGAGATTCCCCATCTCGATCTCCACTGCCCGATGTCTGCTCACCGAAATTTCGAAACGGGCGCGTTGCCCGCGCTGAAATTCCGGTAATTAATGCTACCATTTTCAAGGATTATACACATTATATTATTAAAGAAAACAAAATTTTTTAAAAAGTGCTCATTTTTTAAAAAAAATTTAACATAATGGAAATATATCTCATCTTCCCTTGACAAATGCAGGTAATGGTGGTTATATTAGCGGTCCGCCAAAGGAAAGGTCCGGTAGTTCAGCTGGTTAGAACGCCTGCCTGTCACGCAGGAGGTCGCGAGTTCGAATCTCGTCCGGATCGCAACGTTGGCTTGCCTCTGGCCCGCAATGGGTTGGGGGCTTTTTTATTTGT
>DASQZL010000152.1:0-4658 GCA_035638715.1 Balneolaceae bacterium | reverse complement strand
TATCGACGGATTTAAGAAGAATTGTGCCGAGCACGGATTTTCGATGGATCATGTGATGCCGCATGACAGCTACCTGATCAACCTGGGACATCCCGAAAAGACAAAACTGGAACAGTCGCGCGAAGCTTTCCTGGATGAAATGCAGCGATGTGAACAGCTGGGCATCAAGCTGCTGAATTTTCATCCCGGCCATCATCTCGGTAAAATATCGCCGGCCGACTGCCTCTCTAAAATTGCTGAGTCGGTAAACCGTGCGCTGGATCAAACCGAAGGCGTTACGGCTGTCATCGAAAATACAGCCGGGCAGGGGACCAGCCTCGGGTACCGTTTCGAACAGCTGGCAGAAATCATTGGCCAGGTTGAAGATAAAAACCGCGTGGGCGTCTGCATTGATACCTGCCATGCCTGGGCTGCTGGCTATGATCTCTCAAGCACAGATGCTTTTCAGCAGACGTTCCAAGAATTTGAACAAATAGTCGGCTTTAACTACCTGAAGGGCATGCACTTGAATGATTCAAAAAAAGCCCTTGCCAGTCAGGTTGACCGGCATGATAATATTGCAGAGGGGAAGATTGGCCAGGATGGCTTCCAGTTTATCCTGCAGGATGATCGCTTTGATGATATCCCAATGATTTTGGAAACGCCGAATACCGAGTGCTGGCCACAGGAGATAGCGATGTTGTACGAAATGACTGATGGGGCCTAAGGTGGATTATGAACTTAACATGATCGGCATAGTTCATCCCGAAGCCAACCTGCTGGTGTTAGGCACAAATGGTAATACCGTAATTTTTAATAAAATAGGTTGGTTATGAAAAAATATTTGTGGCTTGCTTTGTTAATTTTTGCCAGTTCGGGCAGGTTATGGGCGCAGTCTCGTTCGAATTTTTGGACTATAAAAGCTGACAGCATTAATCCCGGGGCATATTATGGCGCAACCGTAGCCAATGGTATGATTGGAATCACAACTTCCGCCAAGCCCCTGCAGATGGATCACGTAATGCTGGACGGTGTTTATGATAAATATGGCCATAGCGGTGTGCCGCGTATGATGAAGGGATTTAATTTTGCGAAAGTTGATCTCAAATTTGACGGCAAACGGGTAAATCGGGCTGATATTTCTGAGTTGAGTCAACAATTAAATATGAAGCAGGCTTATGCGAGAAGCCACTTTCAAATTCCGGGAAAAGCCACGGTAACGTATACCGTCCGGGCCCTCCGGCAGCTTCCATTTACCAGCCTGATTGTTGTTAAAATTCATGCTAAAAAATCGCTTGCCGTTTCTGCCGGAAGTGTTATTCGTGCACCGTCACTTCTGCATCATGTAAAAAATGAGTTTTCCAAATCTCATAATATCTCCCTGCTGACTTCGATTGCCCAAAGTCCGACCGGCAAGTATACGATCGCGGTGAGTAATTCATTTATTTTTAACGAGAAAAAAGTCCCGGCCGTATCTCATACTGATTCTTCGGGACGGCAAAATGAAGCCGGTTTCCACAAGAAAATTCCGAAAGGTACAACCTATCGGTTTGCCATCGTCAGTTCTCAAACAACTACAGAACAGTTTGCAGATCCTGCTCATGAAGCCGAACGACTGACAATTCATGCAAGGCTGCAGGGTCTAAATCATTTAATAAGGAGGCACAGGCAAGCGTGGAAAAAATTGTGGAGCAGCAGAATTATTGTCAGAGGTAATGCATCGGATCAGCGCGCTATTAATTTTGCCCTTTATAATCTGTATTCCTACATCCGACGCGGCACTGCATATAGTATTTCGCCCATGGGTTTATCCAGCCCAGGGTACAATGGACATATTTTTTGGGATGCGGAAATCTGGATGTACCCGTCTCTGCTGGTATTGCATCCTCAAATTGCGAAATCCATGTTGAATTATCGTTATAAACGATTAAAAGCGGCCAAACAAAAGGCAAGAGCCAACGGCTTCAGGGGAGCGATGTTCCCGTGGGAGTCGGATGGCACCGGACAGGAAGCCACGCCGGTCTGGGCATTAACCGGTCCTTTTGAGCAGCATATAACGGCTGACATCGCCATTGCATGCTGGAATTATTTCAGAGTGACGCATGATATGAAATGGCTAAAAAACAAGGGCTATCCCATTTTGAAAGCTGCTGCGAATTTTTGGGTGAGCCGGGCCACGCAGGGCAAAAATGGCCAATTTCATATTGATAATGTCGTAGCGGCCGATGAATGGGCGGCGAATATTAATGATGATGCATTCACCAACGGCGCAGCTAAAAAGGCTTTGATTTATGCCAAAAAGGCTGCCCGAAAACTTGGACAAACGCCCGATCCAAAATGGCAAAATGTGGCCCGGCATCTGGCAATTCATACTTTCGATGACGGCGTGGTCAGGGAGTATGCTTCCTACAACGGCAAAAATATAAAGCAGGCCGATGTAAATTTGCTTTCTTACCCCTTGCACGTCATTACCAAACCAAGCCGGATAAAGAGAGATTTGCAATATTATGAGCCAAAAGTGGGACATGGTCCGGCAATGAGTTATTCAGTCTTTAGTCTTCTGTGGTCTCATCTTGGCAATGCGTCCAAGGCCTATCAATTATTTCTCCGGAGTTATAAACCCAATGAAGTGCCACCATTTGGTGCGCTGGCTGAAACGGCGGGGGGAACCAATCCATATTTTGCAACAGGGGCGGGAGGGATGTTGCAAGCCGTTTTATTTGGATTCGGTGGATTAAAAATCACCAGCCGGGGCATTCGTCAAACGCACTCAGTAATTCCCAAACAGTGGAAAAGTGTTAAAATTGTTGGGGCAGGAATTCACAATAAAACCTTTGTTAACAAGTAAGAGATGCGGAGATATTAATAAATTAGCGAATTTAATGTTTCAAAGGGTGAAACTCCGCCAGTTTTTAGTTAGTAGAATTTCTATTCCGCTGCTGTATGATGATACATATTGTGGGTCTCGGCATCGAGCAGACCGGCGGTGTTATAAGGGGCGATTCTTTGCTTTATGCCATCTCGAAATGCACTTACTTTTGGGGCGGTGATTTTTCCCTTCAATATTTCCTGGAGCTGATCATAGCTTTCCGACACAATTTTTTGTAGGTCATCATTATCGGCACACAGAAAATGAGAGGGAAACTGACCAGACAAGCGTAGTTTTTCATACCTGATTGCCCCAATAAAATAAAGCATGGAATAAATAGTAAACAGCTCAAAATGTTTCATTGTATCGTAACAACCGGCTATAATTTTATCTGCTAAAGATAATTCCCGGAAAATAGACTGCTGATAATTTTTTAATGGTTGTTGTAGTTTTTTTTGATCGAGACCGTGCTTCGAGAGCATCGTTATTAGCTTTTCCATGCCAGTGAGCGTATGGGCGATACCACTGCTGTGCAGCGGATCCACGAATCCCACCGTATACGGAAGCGCTGCCCAGCCAGCTCCGGCCGCTTTTGCAAGTCTTCGTTGAAGCCTCCCCGTGCGGATTATTTTTCCGGGCGGATCAACGATCCGGGCATTTTCGAATAAATTTTGGATTGAGGGGTAATCCGCTAACCGGCTGCTCCATTCTTTTTCCGGTGATTGCAATGTCTTTCTTTGACGCGGCCGGTCATCAATTACCAATCCTGCACTGACGATATCATTCGTAAAGCGGAGCATCCACAGCCAGCCGTCATCCATTAGCTGATGCAGCGCTGAATAATCCGGATTGTATGGAAAATCATCATCCGAATACCCTGATTTTCGGAGTTGTTCAACCCAGGGTTTTACGTTTTTAAAATGTGAAAAAAGTGCATGGGTGTGGGTGAGAAATTTGTCGGATGAGACAGAAATGTCCAAATTTTTGTTTAGAAAAGCAGGGCTGCCGGTAGCATCAATAAAAAAGGGACAATGGAATGTCAGCGATTGGCCCTTTCGTTTGGCATCAAATTGCCATTCTTCATTCCGGCTTAGCCGGTTGATGGTCGTATCATCCCAGTATTTAATGCCGTATTCCTGAACTTTCTGCACAAGAAAGGCGTCAAAATCCGATCGCAGCCAGTTGGTATCGGAAAGCTCATCGCTGCTGCTGGCGGCTACCAGTAATTCATTTTTGTGTTGTGAATCAGTATAAAATGGTTTGCCGGGTTGGTGGTTAAAATAGCTGAACCCCCGTTTTCTTCCGCATACAATTTCAGAATGATTCTTTTGCCAGGAGCCAAATCGTGAAAAATCAGACAGCCAGGGCAAGTCATAGTTATCGGCCAGGCTACGCAAAATTATATCGGCAATGGGCGTGGACGATTCTCCGATTGCAAACCTTGGATGATGATCTTTTTCAACAAGGCACACATCAAAACCGGCTTGAGACAGGCACAAAGCCGTCAGGGACCCGCCAAAACCCGAACCGATAACAAGAATATCGCAAATGACTTGTGGAGATTTAGGCATGCTTTGAGCTTAAAGTTAAGTTTCAGTATAATATTTTAAAATAGTTTATTTCAGTCTTATCCGCCAGTGGACGGATCCATCTCAATTGTCAAAAGATGCTTGTTGTTAACGAAAAATAACCTCTACCCGAACCCGTCATCCTGAAGAGCGGAGCGATGAAGGATCTCAAATAATGATTCGCTTTATACTATCGGACCTAAAAGCTTGCCACTGCTTAGTTTGAGATCCCTCCTCTCCCG
>DASQZL010000151.1:0-2183 GCA_035638715.1 Balneolaceae bacterium | reverse complement strand
GTCGGCTTCATCGGGATGACAATGGTGATTAGCTTAAAAAGCATTTATCACTTTTCTATCACAGAAAGTGTCTAAAAAAAGGCAGTCATTCCGAGGAGTTCACGACGAGGAATCTCAAACTTTGAATCATATTAAACTTTTAAATAAGAAATTACTTTTGTCTCCCGACAGCCATCAGGCTCATCGAGACGACCTCCGGGCTGAGTACAATTTTTCAACCGATAAAGAATTTAAAACAATTTTCAATGCAAACGAAAATTGATTTACAAACCGCTTTTTCATCAATCCTAAAACGCAAGGCGGTAGGTCCCAGCGGAAGCAGACACCTCAATGAAGATGATTTGTCTGTTATCTTTCCGGCATTAAATTTTGAAGAGATCAGCCTTGCAAGCAAAGCCGTTTTGGTTACTGCCGTGGTCATTCTGGAGCGGAATGAACTGGAAGACAAGCTACTGAAAAACTGGAAATCCGGGGAACGATTTTTACCGGCTAAACTTAAGACGGTTTTTTTCGAAAAAAACAGCATAACATTTGATGCCATTCTGCAGAAAATTTTAAAAAATGAAGATCTGAATACGCATGAAGCATCGGCGGGGATCTCATATTTATTAGACGATAAGGTTCCCAGTTACAAAAAAGGGATATTTTTGATTGGGGAGCGGCTGAAGCGTGAGACGTTTGAGGAAAATGAAGCTTTTCTTCAGCGAATGCGACAGGCAGCGCATTCTTATTCGGTGGACGTTCCTTTTTTAATCGATCTTTCAGATCCCTACGATGGATTTTGCCGCTATCCAATTTATACCCCTTTTGTAGCAGCGCTTTTAAGCGCTATGGGATTCCCCGCTTATTGCCACGGCACAAAAACAGTAGCTCCAAAAAACGGAGATACCATCCATAAAATTCTTGCATTGGCAGGTAAAAATCCACTGAAGTCGCCTGAAGCTGTGATCAAAGACATCGAAAATCAGGAAATCGGGTGGGGCTACATTGATCAATCTATCTATTTCCCTAGCTTATATAAGCTAACCAAATTACGGGAAAATATTGTCAAACGTCCGTTTTTGGCTACTCTTGAAAAACTGCTGCAGCCTTTACGATCGGTCAAATCGAATTGCATGGTTACAGGCTTCGTTCATTCGGCCTATAAGAAAAAACTCGCAGGACTATTAAAAAATCAAGGATCACCGGATGCGGCCCTTATCGTAAAGGGAATGGAAGGTTCAACGCAGATTGATTTCCGGAAGGAGCCTGTGATCGCCAGGGTTCCGGACAATGAAAGTTTTACAAATGCAGCAAAATCGGTGCAGATAGATTATCCAAAAGAAGAATGGGAGCAATGCAATTCACTGGCTGAATATGCACTTGCGACCGGTATCGCTGCATTAAACGGTGAGAAAAATAACGCCCGGCAAATCCTCATAAACCAAGTGGGGCAAATTACCAGCGGATTACAAATGATGGAGGCGCCAAAAGCCCGATCAAAGGCTGAAGAAATGCTGGATCTTGGAAGGGCCCTTCAGCACTGGAAACGAGGATGCAATTAAGATTTAGAATCGTTTTTTTTTATTCTAAATGGCAAGTAAAACTATTTTGAAATGTATCTGCTCCTGTCAATTTATATTAGCTGGTTCACTACATATAGGTTGTCGCCATAAGTTCATTTTTTGAATGAGCAAAAAACGAACCAAAAAACTCACCGGCTGAGAATTCTTCAGGCGCATGAAAATAACGGGCTTCGGAAAAGAATTTAAACTCATCCGCCTGCCGGCGTATTCATACAAAAATTCTTTTTAATCCTCATCCCTCATTTTCATAATCAACGCCCGCATAATTCTTAGGCCGGTTTCTATGCAATCATTTGTGCCTTTTTCATCTTTATTAAGGCAATAACTGTTTTATAAAGAATTGAAATTTGGGATTTGATAATTGAAGTTTACTATTCCAGCGCCTGGTCTACATCCCGCTTTATATCATCAATATTTTCCAGCCCCACGGCAATTCGAATCAAGCCAGGCGTAATGTTGACAGCCTTTCGTTCCTCCTCCGTCAGTTTGGAATGTGTAGTTGAAGCCGGGTGCGTGGCAATGGTTCGTGTATCACCGAGATTGGCTGAAAGGGATAAAATATTCAACTTATCAAGAAATTTTTTGGCCCGCTCATAACCGCCTTTGATATTAAAAGCG
>DASQZL010000150.1:0-2458 GCA_035638715.1 Balneolaceae bacterium | reverse complement strand
CCCGGAATTAGCTGGATATGGATTTTTGGGTTGATTATTCGGATTGGGGCTAAAAAATCCCTGACCGCCGATATCCACATAATTACCATTATAATAGCCATCCGTCGCCGCTATACGTGCATAATCGGCACCGGTGTTCGAATATTGATTGGAAAGCCAGACAAAAGGCGGAGGACCTGAAAATATGCCAACGCCCCCGCGAACTTGGGTGGAATATTTGCCTGTATCCGGCGTCCAGTTAAAACTTAACCGAGGTGACCATAAGACCTGTCCGCCCGGCATGTTTGAAGTATTGTACCCAAACGCCTGTTGAACCTTGGGATTATAGGTCGGGCTCTTCAGGAAAAACGGGATATCGATGCGAAGACCGCCCGTCACCGTCAATTGATCGGTTGGTGACCACTTATCCTGGGCATAAAAACCTGTCTGCAAGGCGCTGAAATCTGCCTTGGGCTTGCCATTCGGATACAAATAACTTAAATGATAGGAATAAGGATTTCCATTTCTTAACTCTTTAATTCCACGGAATACATAGGATCCCCATGCATCCTGTACAAAAAGATTGCTGAAGTGGAAAAGATGATTACTTGTTCCGAAGGTCAATTTATTATTACCGATGATGTAGGTGAAATTATCGGTCAGCTGATATAAATCCTGTCCCAGCCTGTTGGCCTGTGAGAATCGGTCGATACCGGCATAAACATCATAAGCCTGGTAGTTGCCGTGAATATTAAACAAATTCACATCCACTTGCGGAAATGCTTTATCAGCAACGTACCGTCCAAAACGAATACGCGTGTAACCGGCACGCAGGGTATTCGACATACTGGAGGAAAAGTTACTGTTTAATTCCGCAATGAAAGAATTCTGTTTGCTTTTGCGGTAGTACTTCCGGTTGGAAAAGTCGTAGCTGTATTTGCCGCGGCTGATGCCGTCGCCCACCTTGGAGTCGACATGATTATACCGAAACATTAATTTATTATTGTTATCGATATTCCAGTTAAACTTGGCCAATACCTTATTATTGTTATTATGTAACGAAATAGCGTTGTTATAACTACCAGGATTATAGCCGTATTTATTCTGAAATATACTCTGAATTTCAGCCAACGTATCCGGACTGACGTTAAATACATTGCCAGCATTGCTTCCCGGCAATCCTCCGCCAACGGGAGAACTCTGACGCTTCAATTCTGCATTTACGTAAAAGAATAATTTGTTTTTGATTATTGGACCGCCAAGGCTTAACCCATAAAAATCCTGGTTGAATTTACCAGCTTTGCTCGATTTTTGGCCATAGCCCTGTTGCAGGTAATATTTTCCTTCCAGCGCCTGGTTTCGGAACTGGTAGTAGGCCGACCCATGAAATTCATTGGTCCCGCTTTTCGTAATGGCATTTACCTGCGCTCCATTAAAGTTATTATTGGTCACATCATAAGGAGCGATATCAACATTTACCTCTTTGATGGCATTTATACTAACAGGCGATTGAACGCCAGCCTGTCCGCCGGGCAATCCATTACCACTTAAACCAAAAACATCATTCAGGGTAGCTCCATCAACCTGTATATTATTGTACCGGTTGTTAGCGCCGCCAAAACTATTTCCACCGGTGTTATAGGGCGTCACGCTGGTGTAGCTATTCAAAGAGCGGGAAAGCTGGGGCGTTTGATTAATTTCAGCCTGCGAGATGTTTGTCTTGGCCCCGGTATGATCCTTATTGAATACGGGATTCACCGTACTCGTCACCGTAATTTCACTAAGCTTTTGGTTGCCCTGACGCATCGTAAAATTAATGGTCGCCGTATTTCCGAGTTTGATATTTGTAATGGTCTTTTTCTGAGCATTATACCCCACAAAGGTAACCTGGACGGTATACGGACCGCCGGTTCGCACATTGTTGAGTGTAAAATGACCATTTTTTCGGGTCACAGTACCATACCGCGTCCCCGATGGTTTGTGAATAGCCACGACGTTTGCGCCAGCCAGTGGTCTGCCCTGAGCATCTCTGACCACCCCCTGAATACCAGAGGACGTCTTATTCTGGGCGTACCCTGCCAAGGGTAACACTATCAGTACAAAAAAGAACAATAAGTAACGTTTCATAAATAATATGTGATATGTGTTTTTAGGTTTGAAGTAGTTGTTTAGAGTGTAAAGCCAAGAATTTGGCCCATACAAAAGTAAGAAACTTAATATTATGAAAAAGTTAAATTTAAAGTCTGCTATAGGACCTCATGAATGCATGAATAAGCTACTGTCCTAATGAACCACCTTTTTGTATTTGTAAAATAATTTTTGCTGTGCGAGCCAGACCTTCTCAAAAAAACTTTTATAAATTTATAACCTGCAATTTAACGCTTCCGTTCCGTTTAATTTTTCGCGAATTAGCACTACTTTTTACATCAGGAGGAACCGTTTTTGATTGATAAGAGCACGATCATCTGCTTTAATAATA
>DASQZL010000149.1:0-2761 GCA_035638715.1 Balneolaceae bacterium | reverse complement strand
AGGCTTTTTAGCTTCTTGTTATTGGTGTTTTGATTTTTTGAATCCAACTGAATTTAGCGGTATGACATCATATCCGGTGCATTCTATTCGAATACATACTTCAAACTCCTTATTTGTTGATTTTCCAGATGGTCGATTACTTCGCATTGATCAGGAGGGAAGATGGAGTAGTTGGCAAAATGGGAATGCACTTTATCGCAGAACATTAAACGGGGAAATAATAAAAATTAGCGACCAGACCTATAACAAAATTGCCGAAAATATACAATCTAAGATCTTTCAACGAATAAAAGAGCTCCTAATACTGATTCGTAAAAAAATTGGTGACCAAAGCAATGAATTGTATCTATCAAGTGGTAATTATATTAAAGTTAAAAATTGGATACAAAAAGCTATTCACCGTTTGTCCAAGCCGCTTGGCTATGAAAAAAAACTTTACGAAAAAGCTTATCCGAAGGGCATCCAAATTCTACCGCCCGACCGATATCGGGATCTCGTAATTCAGCCTGCCTTTGGATGTCCGTCTGGAAATTGTACTTTTTGTGCTTTTTATAAAAACAAACGGTTTCGGGTTCGCTCGGATCAGGATTTTTCCCTGCATCTACAAGCCGTTAAAAATCTATTTGGCGCAGCTATTAAGTACCGTAATGGAATTTTTCTGGATTCAGGGAGTGCTCTCTCTTTATCCCAGCGCCGAATAACGAAAGTGCTTGATGCTATTGAAAAAACGCTACCCAATACCAAAAGGGGCGTTGCTGCTTTTCTGGATCCGAATCATTCACCTAAAAGAGGTGCAAGAGAATATGCCGCTTTAAAAAAACGCGGATTAGCTCAGGTAACCATAGGATTAGAAACTGGTTATCCTCAGCTTCGAAAAAAATTGGGTAAAAGTAAGGATCTCGCTTCTTTAAAGGAAACGATCAATGCTTTAAAAAAAGCTGGTATTCAGGTAGCATTAACGGTATTAGTTGGAGCAGGGGGGGCGGATTATATCGATATTCACAAATCGAAAACTATACGCTTCATTCAAAATTTAAATTTGACACCTGAAGACATCATCTACCTTTCTCCACTTAGAGGCGCCCTGTCGCCTTCATCACTCCGATCGGAAACGGCTGCATTTAAAGATTCCTTAAAATATATTACAAATTCCCGTATCTCTCCCTATAATATGGATCGTTTCTATTATTTTAGCTAAATAATCATTTTTATTCAACGATACAGATTTGTGTTTGAATGAATTACTATCGTATTGAAAAGAACATAGTTGGCGTAAGGGTTTTGCATATACTCCTGCCGAACCCACACAAGTAATATTTATCCTCGCATATCGATGTCTTGAAATTTGTTGGATAGTTCCTGGTGCCGACAATATTTCTATATCCTATAATCCCATCTGAACATTTTTAAAAGCCTTTCAAGATACATGTCGCAAGGAATTAAAGAAACGTGAGTCAATAAATTGATCACCATATTTTTGCATATGGAACAGCGACCAGCCGGATGAATCGAGCCATCAGTTACGATTTGACCAACAAAAGAAAGCAGTTTAATACTTGACAAAGTCATAGCATTCGAGCTATGCCTTATTGCCGGGCTTTGAAATAAGTTGTTTCACAGAGATACACGAAGAAGCCACAGAGTTTCACAGCGGTATTTTCTCTGTGATTCGCTATGCCTTTTCAGTGGAACTTTGTGTAATAGCAATGGATACTTATTTGCTCTTTCTCAGCTTCATCCGGCCGTTTTATATTGGGCTTGTGTAATTTTATATAAGCTCAGTATAAAAAATTGTTGCGTTTAGCCAACAGATAAACCGTTATTCTTTTTTCCCAAATTCAGGTCAAGTAAGATAGTTTCGTGCAATTTTGCGAAGGCTATATAAATTAAGGTCTTGCATTGATGCAAGACCTTAAATAGATAAACTTAAACGGAAAGCGAGGGAAAAATCCCAACCTTCCTCATTTCGTTTGAAAAGGTATTTTTGTAAAAAATATTAAAATAAAAATTTTAAAAATAATATGGAATAAGATTTGCTTTATCTATATATGTATTAGAAATATAAATTCAATATAAATATTTTAGTTTATTTATACGTAAATATTAAAATAAGTTGAGGTAGCGTTTATGTTCGTTCAAAGACAAAATGAGCAGGAAATTTTAAATATCCATACAGAAAATTTTGAAGTTATGGTACGTGGTTTTATCACAGGGCTCTTCTTTTTATTTGC
Organism: Balneolaceae bacterium; assembly: GCA_035638715.1. Classification (GTDB taxonomy): domain Bacteria; phylum Bacteroidota; class Rhodothermia; order Balneolales; family Balneolaceae; genus SMO-BIN1. The sequence goes on along the minus strand of DASQZL010000149.1, from coordinate 530 downwards.
GGCCTATTTGTGGCTGGTTCCGTCGGCGGCGCAAGCCCAAAGCCACTGGAAAGCCCCGTCCAAAGCTGACACGACAACAAATCCCTATAAAGTGAACAAGTCGTTGTTGGCATTGGGTAAAAAAGTTTTTATGTCGAATTGTTCCTCCTGTCACGGTTCGGATGCCAAAGGGGATGGACCGGCAGCGGTAGCTTTGAATCCGCGCCCGGCCAATTTAAAATCAAAAAAAGTGCAAAAGGAAAGTATTGGAGCGCTCTACTGGAAAATTGATACTGGAAAGGGCGGGATGCCCTCATGGAAAAAGAAACTTTCGAAAAAGCAGGCCTGGGCCGTGGTTAGTTATATAAAAAGCTTGGATCCTACAAAAGGTAAATAATAATCTACCCGATGATATGTATTAACAAAATGGGTTGGATTGGTAAAATTTCATACTGATATACATAATAACTTAAAAAATAGGGAAGGTAATATATATGAGTGTACAAATACCAAAGGAGGAAGCGATAATGCATAGAAGAAGAAAAAGTAGT
>DASQZL010000148.1:0-12672 GCA_035638715.1 Balneolaceae bacterium | reverse complement strand
GCATCAGCCGGGGCTTGGTTTATAACAGCAATGTTGACGGCATCTAAAAATGAACAGTTTTACGATAGACTATTCAAAAGGCTAATTAAGATACTGCGACCAATGCTCTTTTATTAATTGTTTTCATGGCAAGTTTACTTAGCTTTTTGTCAGCTGATGCTTCCTGATCTAATATCTTTTGAAGCTTCTTCGACACGTCCTTGTGATTCAGCGCCTTGGCATATTCAACAAGTGTTCCATAAACAGATATCTCGTAATGTTCAATACGCTGAACTTCGGCTATGAGACCGGCATCTTTTATTTCGGGAGCTGCGTCCTCCGAAATAAATGATCCGATTTCTTCGATAAGGCCCTGCATGGCTTTACAAACAACCCCGGACAGATCGATATCCAGTTGTTGGGCTATATCGTCCAAATGATTTTTATGTTCTTTTGTCTCTTCCAGATGTTCATCAAAAGCGTCTTTTAGGTCATTGTCATAAGCTTCATCTCTGAAGTTGCCCAATGCTTTGATGAGTTGTTTTTCAGCACTATAGATGTCTTTCAACTGGTGGTGAAACAAATCTTCGAGATTTTTGAGAGTAGTCATGATTATTAAAGTTGGTTAATATTACGGCGGTTTTTTTATAATTATTAACCATCTTAAAAGTTCCGGTTATATGAGCAGTGCAGCGGTTATATATCACTTTTAAGTGGAAAACGGATCAAAAGCGGAATACGATTACAGAGGAGAGCAAGAAATACCTACAATATTGTGAGGGCAGTAAATAAATCACCGAAAGTAAATTTGGAAGAGTTGTCCAAATGGTAAATCCTGGATTGAACAGAAGGTTGGGGGCGGGCAGGAGACCAGTCATTTGTCACTGAGTCCGTGACGAGGAAGGCTCAGCAGAGACCACTCAGGTATTTCTGCAAAAGCCTGCGAACCTAATATCCGTTGGGATTTTGCGACTGCCAGCGCCAGGTATCACGACACATATCCTCCAGGCTGCGTTCGGCTTTCCAGCCCAATTCTTTTTCAGCTTTAGACGGGTCAGCGTAGCACTTGGCGGCATCACCCGGGCGGCGATCCGTAATCTCATAGGGCACATCCTGGCCCGTAGCCTTTTCAAAAGCGTTGACCACATCCAGCACGCTATAACCTTTTCCCGTCCCAAGATTGTAGGTGACTACGCCGGGATTTTCCTTCAATTTTTCAAGTGCTTTCAAATGGCCAATGGCTAAATCAACCACATGGATGTAATCGCGAACGCCGGTGCCGTCATGAGTATCATAATCCCCGCCGAAGACCGATAGTTTTTCCAGCTTGCCCACGGCCACCTGGCTGATGTATGGCATCAAATTATTGGGGATATCATTCGGATCCTCACCAATTCTGCCGCTTTCATGCGCCCCAACCGGGTTAAAATAGCGCAACAGAGCTACGTTCCAGCGGTCATCACTCGTATTCAGATCCCGCAATATTTCTTCAATATAAAGCTTGGTGCGGCCATAGGGATTAACGGTCGATAACGGAAAATCCTCTGTAATCGGCACGCTGTCAGGATCACCGTAAACCGTTGCCGATGAACTGAAAACAAAATTAAACACCCCGTGCTCACACATTGTCTCACACAAATTAAATGTGCTGATGAGGTTATTTTGATAATAGGAAAGTGGTTTTTCAACCGATTCACCCACGGCTTTAAACCCGGCAAAATGAATAACAGCATCAATGTCATGGTTGGAAAATATATCGCGAACCGCTTCGGCATCACATAAATCTTTCTTGTAAAACGTTAGATCCTTGCCGGTAATACCCTTAACACGCTCAAGGGCCTCTTCTTTACTGTTCGAAAGATTGTCAACGACGATCAGCTCATAATCGTCATTTAATAATTCTACGCAAGTATGACTTCCTATAAATCCAGCGCCTCCAGTTACTAAAATCGTCATAGATTAAAACTCAGACTTTTAAATTTATTGATGAAAATTATCAGGCTAAATATGAATGGATTTCATGCAAGTTGCAACAATAATTCTTACTCAATGCGGCGAAGATACGCTTGGTTCCCCAGTTTATTCATGTATCTTAAGACCCAGTTTCTTCGGCGAATCATATAGGGTGAGGGGTGCGCCAGATCATAGTCATAGGGGTCCGGCAAGGCGGTAACCATCAATGCACTTTGCGATTTGTTTAAGCGGGCAGCCGTCGTGTGGAAATAGTACCGGCTGGCCGCCTGCACACCGTAAATATTATCACCGAATTGCGCAATATTCAAATAGACTTCAAGGATACGTTTTTTTGACCAAAACAATTCCAACAGAATGGTAAAATAGGCTTCAATCCCTTTTCTGAATAAACTGTGGGCCGGCCATAAAAATAAATTTTTAGCCGTCTGCTGGGTGATGGTACTTGCGCCGCGCATATCTTTTAAATTTTTACTCTCTTCGATAGCTTTATGAATTTGCCCGAAATCGAATCCCCAATTTTCGGCAAATCGCTGATCTTCGGAAGTAATGGCTGCAACTTTTATTTGCCAGTCCATTTGATCCCAGTCGACCCACTGATAATGCTGCTGGTAAGCCTGACCATGCCACCAGGCCTTAATCCTCCGCTGCATCATAAATGATGAGGTTGGAGGGTTAACCCAGCGTAAACATAATACCATTAGAATCGACAGTAAAACAAACGCAGCAATAATGTTACGGAACCACCGGATAACAAATTTGCGGAAAACCTCCGCATTAGATTCAGAAGCATCCATTCGCTTCTGGTTATCGTCTTTCCAATTCAACCCAAAAAATTATGATTTTTCTTGTTCGGCCCGCTGCTGGAATTCTTCTATAATCTGATTACAAATTTGCTGCATATCTTTGACGGATGCAATGACTTTTTTATCAGAAGCACCATTTGCAAGTATTTTTTTCGCTTTCTCGTATTCTTCGAGCAGCGGATTAAGCCCAAGCATTTGTGCAACGGGTTTTACCCGGTGACCTTCGTCCCGTAATTGCTGCATATTTCTGTCAAGCATACTTTCTTCATAGGCGTCTCGAAATTGTGCAAATGAGGTCATGCCTGCCTGACAAAACTCGTCTATTCGATCCGCGTCGTCACCGACAACCTCGTTTATGATTTCAAAATTTATAAGCTGATTATTCATATTAACTTTCCGGATGTTTATGCTGAGGTTCCGTTATGTGGTGGGGGGCAGGCCTGCCGTCTTCCCCGATATGGACAAAAACAATCTCGTCAATTTTTATTATGGTCTCTTTTGTGAATTTGTTGCGTACCTCACATCGTACTGTGATGGAAGACTTACCAAATTTTTTGGTCTCCATTCCAATTTCTATAATGTCGCCAAGCGAAGCCGAACTGACGAAATCAATTTCCGACATAAACTTTGTTACGATATTTCCTGTGTCCAATTGACAGGTAACAAAAATAGCGGCCTCTTCATCAATCCAGCTTAGTACGGTGCCTCCAAAAAGTGATCCATTGGCATTAATATCGGGTGGTTTGATAAGTTTACGACTATAAAATTTCATGGTATATAAGTTAGTTGAAAATTTTCAATTATTTAAATGAGGCTTGTCCATTCGAAGAGCCAATTTCCAATATTTTCGTTCCGCTTCATCCAGCGGAGTATGACCAGCGATAGCAATTGTTTTTGGGCGTTAGACACTTGATCTTTCTTTTGTACGGGCATTAATTCAGGCCTTTGGCTTCGACTTTTTTCACTGGTTGAATGACAGCCAACGAACGCTATTCCTGATAAAATGTCTGAATATTTAATTAAACTTTCAAAAGTAATCTATATAATTTGATTATTTTTAAGTCCAACAATAACAGCTAATAATGTACCATAAGTAGCTTGAATATTTAAGACTGATATAATTCATTCTTTTCAATTTCCTTATCCTGTGTGTTGCATCGGATACAAATTTCTAACCCAGGATACTAAAATTTTTAGGAGCTGATAATCGTTCAATCCAAATGTTTTATTTTAATCAAGCGACCAAGCTGAAATGCACTTTCTTTACGCCTTCAGATCGCTCTGAGTCGTTTAATCTTAAAAAAATATAAGTAATATTGAAGACTAATACTTAATAATAAGTGTGATAAGAACATTTCTTGTGATTAAATCTAATATCATATAACCATATCGTGCTGAAAGTAATCTTCCGGAACGTATTAGGATAACTATTGGATATTTCCGTTCGAGGAGCTTCGTTTTTCAGCAAAAAATCGATCTAAAAGTTGTCTGCAATCCTGCTCCAGCACTCCCTGAATGATTTCAATCTGGTGGTTGAGTTTCTTGTTGGCCGCCAGGTTAAATATGGACCCGCATCCCCCGGACTGTGCGTCAATTGCTCCGAAAACAACGCGCTCAATTTTACTCCAAACCATTGCCCCAGCGCACATAGGGCAGGGTTCAAGAGTTACATACAGCGTGCAATTCTGCAAATATTTATTTTGAAGAGTAGAACTTGCCGCAGAGAGGGCAATCATCTCGGCATGTGCTGTCGCATCATTCAGCATTTCGGTTTGATTATATCCTCGCCCGATGATACGATCATTTTTTACGACTACCGCCCCGATAGGGACCTCTCCTTCATCATAGGCTTGCCGGGCCAGGGCAAGTGCCTGCCGCATATAACGCTGATTTTTTCGAAAGGCAGAAGAATTGATCATTAAATGTATATCTCTCGTGTTTAAAGTTACTTATTTTACCATCGCTCAAAATGTAATACTCATGCCCTCAAACATATCTAAAGTCTATTCCCATTCAATCGTTGAAGGGGGCTTGGAGCTGATATCATAAGCCACGCGGTTGATGCCGCGCACTTCATTGATGATACGGTTTGATACTTCTGCAAGAAAAGGATGGGGCAGATGCGCCCAGTCAGCCGTCATACCGTCTAAACTGGTAACGGCCCGGAGTGCCGCTGTAAATTCGTAAGTGCGTTCATCGCCCATAACGCCTACGCTTTGAACCGGCAGCAGAACAACAAGAGCTTGCCACACTTCATCATACAGCCCTTCTTCACGCAAAGCTGAAATAAAAATATGATCCGCTTCGCGCAGAATATCCAGCTTCTCTTTGGTGACATCAGATATAACGCGGATCCCAAGACCGGGGCCGGGGAAGGGATGGCGCTTAAGAAATTGATCGGGGATGCCCAGCGTATGGCCGACATTACGCACCTCGTCTTTGAAGAGCTCGCGAACAGGCTCAATCAAATTCAGATTCATTTCCTGGGGCAGGCCTCCCACATTATGGTGCGATTTTATAGTCGCCGAAGGGCCCTTGAATGAGACGCTCTCGATCACATCGGGATAGAGCGTCCCCTGTGCAAGAAATTTGAATGAATCATCATTTTCAATCGCTTCATCAAATACTTCAATAAACGTATTCCCAATAATTTTACGCTTTTTTTCGGGATCAAATACGCCTTTCAGGCGAGATAAAAACAGATCGCTGGCATCCACGCCTTTCACCGGCAGGTTTAGCTTGTCATCACAAAGATCGAGCACCTGATCAAATTCATTCTTTCGTAACAAGCCATTATCCACGAAAATACACTGCAATTGATCGCCAATAGCCTGATGTATCAGCGTCGCCACGACGGTTGAATCGACGCCGCCGGAAAGGGCACATAATACGCGGTCGCTGCCTACCCGCCTGCGAATCTCCTTAATTGTTGATTCAATGAATGATTCAGCCGTCCAGTCGCCCTCGAGACCGCAAATCTCATAGACAAAATTTTTCATGATTTGTCTGCCTTGCACTGTATGAACGACCTCCGGGTGAAACTGTACGCCAAAAATGGGCATCGAGCGATGCCGTACAGCGGCAACATCCGCATTATCCGTGTGGGCAATAATCTTGTATTCGTCAGGCAAATTATGAATATGATCGCTGTGGCTCATCCATACGACAGATTCTGTCGGGATGTGTTTCAGCAGATCTTCATCATCATCCACAATGAGTTCGGATCGTCCGAATTCCCGCCGTTCAGCCTGTTCTACGCTTTCAGGCTGAATATGATCAGCCAGCAGCTGAAGTCCGTAGCAAATACCCAGTACCGGCACACCTGCGGAAAAAATTTCTGTATTTAGACCGGGTGCATCAGTATCATTTACGCTGTTGGGGCCGCCCGATAAAATAATGCCGCTTGGCGGTGAATTTTTAAAATCGCCCAGTGAAATATTATATGGATGGATTTCACAGTAAACATGCTGCTCGCGAACGCGACGTGCAATAAGCTGGCTATATTGCGAGCCATAATCTAAAACGAGAATCCAGTGATCAGGACGAGATTCCATTTAATTTAATTTAGGGTATATGGTTAATATCACGGAGATAGCAGAAATGGCAACAAGTCGGTTCTATTGATCCGTGATGTATGATGTAATATTAAAACGACGTATGGCTTTTAAGTATTTTAAAAGAGTTTTACAGCAAGTACCGCTTAAAAATTCAACCCGTTCAAATATACTATTATCGAATCAAATCCTCATATTCTTTAGGAGTCATTAGTTCTTCCAGTTCGGCAGGGTGACTTATTTTTATTTTAATCATCCAGCCGTCACCGTAAGGATCATCGTTAACAAGTTCCGGCTCTTCTTCGAGCTGTTCATTGATAGCTATAATTTCTCCGGAAACAGGTGCAAAAATATCTGAAACGGTTTTTACCGCTTCTATGGTTCCCATACGGTCGTCTTTTTGGGCTTCAAATCCGGGTTGTTCTAATTCTACAAATACGATGTCTCCCAATTCACCCTGGGCAAAATCAGTAATGCCAACCGTGGCCGTTTCATCGCCGGTTTCCCGGATCCATTCATGGTTACTGGTATATTTTAAATCCGTTGGATTTTCCATAGTTCATTAATTTTAAGGCGTATATTCAAATTCGGACTCAAGGTAAAGCGTATTAAAGTTACCCTGCTGGAAATTTTTATCATCCATGAGCTGCAAATGATAGGGAATCGTTGTGTCAACTCCCTGAATAATAAACTCTGCAAGCGCCCGCCGCATTCGCTTTATGGCTTCAGGGCGGCTTGGTGCGCTGACAATCAATTTACCAATCATTGAATCGTAATGAGGTGGAATGCGGTAGCCAGCGTAGGCATGGGTATCAACCCGCACGCTGTGTCCCCCCGGCATATGAAAAACCTCAATCGTACCGGCAGAAGGACGGAAATCGTGCTCCGGATCTTCCGCATTAATACGGCATTCAATGGCATGTCCACGCATTTTGAACGATTCGTTGTCCAACTTTTTACCGGCTGCAACTTTAATTTGTTCCTCCACCAGATCGTAATTGGTGATTTCTTCCGTGACCGGGTGCTCAACCTGGATTCGTGTGTTCATTTCCATGAAATAAAAATTTCGATCCTTATCCACGAGAAATTCCACTGTACCGGCACCTTCGTAATCAACCGATTTTGCGGCATTAATGCCGGCCTGTCCCATTTCTTCGCGAAGTTCAGGCGTCATGAGAGGGGAGGGCGATTCCTCCAGTAATTTTTGATGCCGCCGCTGCAGCGAACAATCCCGTTCACCCAGGTGAATGATATTACCATGCTGGTCGCCAAGCACCTGAATTTCCACATGATGCGGATCTTCGACAAGTTTTTCGAGATAAACGGCGGAGTTGCCGAATGCAGCTTCCGCTTCAGCCCGGCAGGTATTAAACGCCTGTTTTAACTTCGATTCATCAGGTACGGCCCGCATACCACGTCCGCCCCCGCCAGCCGAAGCTTTAATCATGACCGGATAACCAATTTCGTTGCATATCTCTTTCGCTTTCTCAAAATCTTCAATTTCTCCGTCGCTGCCCGGCACAACGGGGACACCATTTGCGGCCATGGTATCTTTAGCCACCGATTTTTGTCCCATTGTTGAAATCATTTCCGGACTTGGCCCAATAAAGGTTAAGTCGTGTTCTGAGCAGATACGAGAAAATTCTGCATTTTCGGACAGAAAACCGTAACCGGGATGCACGGCGTCGGCATTGGTAATTTCGGCAGCCGATAAAATTCTGGGAATTTTAAGGTAGCTTTCCTGACTTGGCGGCGGGCCGATACAAACCGCTTCATCAGCAAATTTCACATGCAGGCTGTCGCGGTCGGCCGTTGAATACACGGCAACCGTTTTAAGATCCATTTCTTTACAGGTACGAATGATTCGAAGGGCTATTTCCCCACGATTGGCAACAAGAATTTTATTAAACATGAAATTCAGATTTTGTCAATAACAATTCACCTGATTACAGGGGTGAGAATTACATTTAAAAAATTGAATGATAAAATTTGATAGATATCCTTATGAAGCTTTATCAATCTCTTGAAATACCTTGAGGTATTACGAACAAGAAATCAGAAGCCTTTCAACCAACGACAAACAGGGGCTGTTCGAACTCAACAGCTTCACCGTCTTCCACTAATATTTTTTTGACCTCGCCGGAAAATTCCGATTCAATTTCATTCATAATTTTCATGGCTTCAACGATGCAAATAGTTTCCCCTTTTTCAATCTGATCTCCCAGTTGAACAAACGGCTCATCTTCGGGGGAAGGGGAGCGGTAAAAAGTGCCGACAATAGGGGATTTTACGAGATTGCCTGCGTATTCTTCTTCGCCGGATGGTGCAGATTCTTCTTCGGCGGCCTGCTGGGGCTGCTGAGGGTTACCCGCCGGCTGCGCTGCCTGAGGCGGCCCGGCCGGCATCTGATATTGAATCGGTGTGCTGGTACCGGTGACCACATCCGCCGTTTTTTTGACCTTGATTTTAAAATCTCCTTCTTCTATTGTCACCTGGTCCACCTCACTCTCAGCGATTAAATCAAGAATATTCTTAATTTCTTCTAAATCCATAATTAATTTTAATTTTTAATTAACGCGTTCTATATATTCAGCCGTGCGGGTATCGACTTTGATTTCTTCCCCTTCATTAATAAACAAGGGTACCTGAACTACTGCACCGGATTCGAGCGTAGCCGGCTTGCTGCCACCCTGGGCCGTGTCGCCGCGTAATCCCGGATCTGTTTTACTAACTTTTGCAGTGATATGATCAGGTGGCTCCGCATATAAAACTTCTTCGTTATCCACGTCCACCACAAGCGTACAAACCTGTCCTTCCGTGATAAATTCAGCTTTTCTGATACGGTCTTCTTCGACCGGAATTTGTTCGAACGTTTCCTGATGCATAAAGTAGTAGAGATTGCGCTCGCGGTAAAGAAATTGATAGGGTTGACGCTCTACGCGAACTTCCTCCAGTTTGGCCCCCGATCGAAATGTTTTATCGATGGTTTTTTCGTTTACAACTCCTTTCAAATTTGTACGGATAAATGCTCCGCCTTTGCCGGGTTTGACATGCTGGTAATCAACAATGGAATAGAGTTCCCCATCCAGATCGATAACCATGCCGGTTCGGAAATCGGAAGTTGAGACTTTTGTCATATTATATATTTAGAATTCTTGTTAAAAGCGGATGTAATTGAATCATCAAAAATACAACGCCTTATCGTTGATAACAACCCTATAACAAAAAAAGACATTTCACCATCCTTGGAGCTATTTGATAACCAATAATTTTATCAGTTTGGTGTTTTATATCCGTTCAACAACTTAAAAAATAGGTATTTACTCATTTCCAAAATTATTTATAGAAGGCTTTGAAATAAACACCCATTCATGTTTTTCTGAACTTGTTTCAGAATCTCATGTTGGTTTTATATCCTTTAAATATAGATCCTGAAGAGATCCTAAAACAAGTTGAGGACTAAATATTCAGGATGAAATTTTGAGTTTTTCAAAATCCTTGTATGATAAAATCAATTATAAAGAGTAAAAAAAATGTAATTCAATTGACCATGAAATCATGTTAGTCGGTCATCAGTATTATCAAAGATGGTTTTAATAATCAGGTGAAAATATTCTTCAGGTAACTTATGAATCCCAGGGCATTCAGCAAATTATAAAGAATGGCAAGAGGTGTAATCACTTTTATGAAAAAAGGCCATACTTTCGAGAATACACTTTGCCTGATGCCGGGATAGCCCGCTTCCATCTCGGTAATCGCATTTTGGGTTTCCCAGTAGTAGCCTAAAAACATGCAGATTAAGAAACCGCCGAGAGGGAGCCCAATGTTATTGAATATCTTTACGAAGAGACCAATCAGTGATATATCAAACGAAATGATCAAAGAAATCACCAATATGCCCATTCCCACGAGGATAGCAGCTTTTTTTCGAGGCAAGTGATGTTCATCAATGGCGTAGGATACCGGCACCTCAAGCAGTGATATCGTCGAAGTTAATGCCGCAATACTGAGCAGAAAAAAGAAGACGATACCAAGAATAAAACCCGTCACTCCACCCAACTGGTGAAAAAGTTGCGGCAACACTTTAAAAATGAGGGAGATCCTCGCCAGTAACTGGCCATTTGGGCCGAATATCGTAACGCCCTGGGCCTGTGCAATATACATCGCAGGCAGGATCAATAAGCCCGCTAAAAAGGCAATCAGGGTATTGATCAAGACCACATAAGCAGTTGCTTCGGGAATATTTTCGTTTTTGCTTAAGTAGGAACCATAGGTGATCATGCCTCCCACACCAAGAGAGAGGGAGAAAAACGCCTGGCCCATCGCCGAAAAAATCAGCGATACATTAATCTTTGAAAAATCGGGAATTAAATATTTTTTCAGGCCGATTCCCGCACTTGGTTGAAATAAAACGTAGCCGATTAACCCAAGGAGTATCATGAATAGCAGGGGCATCATAAATTTGGTTGCGCGTTCGATGCCGTCGGTGACCCCGCCCACAATAATCAAGACCGTTGCACCCATAAAAATAATCGAAAACAGGGCGTTAATGAAGCCATGTTGTGTGTTGGCTACGTAATGCTCCCAGTGTGCCAGCCCCAGAAAATGAAATAATTCAGCAAACACATAGCTGACTGTCCAGCCGGCCACGACGGTGTAAAAGGCGAGAATCATACTCGCACAGATGACGCCCAAAATACCAATCAGTGAATATTTGAACTGATTATCGCTCAATGCCTTAAATGCACCGACAGGATTTCTGTTCGTGCGGCGGCCGATTGTTATTTCAGCAATCATGGCCGGGAACCCAACGATAACCACGCAAACTAAATAGACAAGCAGAAAGGCAGCGCCTCCGTGAGAGGCTACCTGTGTGGGAAAGCCCCAGATGTTGCCGAGCCCAACAGCTGAACCCGAAGCAGCGAGTATAAACCCAAGCTTTGAGCTCCACAAACCCCGCAATGTCGTTTTTGTATCAGCCAACAGGAATATTTTTCGATTTTAAGATTAAATTATTGTAGGCTTTGGACCCAAAAATGTCCTCTTATGCTTGGGGGATATCCCCGTAGGTACGGGTTCCCAAACGATAAACCATCAATCTTTTCGTTCTGTGTGTATGAATCGAATCATCATTTAAGATTCTTCATCGCTCCGCTCTTCAGGATGACATAATCAGCGATTTTTCAAGGCCTTCTTATAGCTAATTAATTTACCGGCTAATTGCTTTCTAAATTAATTTTTGATTTTCAATCCTCCTTACCTCCTTTTCTAAGGATGAACTCAAAAGTAGTGAAGACTGCCAATGTCTGTAATATTGTTAGAAGGGAGTCCTGCTCCCGACCCTTCCAAACTATTTTTCAAGCTGTCAGCAGTCAGTTTTCAGCTATCAGTTTAACAGAGGCAGCCATTTACTGAATGCTGATGCCTGACCGCCGAAAACTGATAGCTATTTCCTACTTTACCGTACTGCCGGGCTCCGCATCTGTTTCTACGAATTTCAGTGAGCCATCAGCTTCCTCGGCCATTAAAATCATCCCGTTACTTTCAATACCCATTAGCTTTACAGGGGCCAGGTTGGCTACTACGCAAACTTTCTGCCCAACCAGCGCCTCGGCGTCAAAATCATTAGCGATACCCGAGACGACTGTTCGATGCTCAAATCCCAGATCAACCTTGATTTTGATGAGTTTATTTGATTTTTCGATTTTCTCCGCCTGTAAAATTTTACCGGCCCGAAGGTCTAACTTTGCAAAATCGTTGTAATCAATTTCTTCTTTGAGTGGCTCATAATCGGATGAAGAATTGGCGCTTTTTTCCAGTTTTTTCAGCTGCTTTTCTATTTCTTCATCTTCGATTTTTTCAAATAGAATTTCTCCCTTTTTAATGATTTGTCCAACAGCAAGCATATTAGGCCTAACATCGTCCCAGGAGGCATCCTCCGGCACTCCTAATTGATTTCGCAGCTGTTGCATTTTTCGGGGCATCACCGGTTCAAAAAGAACCGAAAGTGCCGCGCAAAGCTGCAGGCATACGTGCAGCGTATTTTTGCAGGTGGTCATATCTTCCTTGCGTGTGCGCCAGGGCTCCATCTCCGTAAAATATTTATTTCCGATACGCGCTAATTGCATCGTTTCGGCCAGCGCCTCCCGCATCCGGTAGGCATCATAGCTATCGGCTATTTTTTGCTTTTGCCCTTCGATTTGTGCCAGCGTGTCAAGATCTTCTTGTGAGGGATTTTCTAACTCCGGAACCTGGCCATCGGCGAAATTTTCGGTAAAGCTGGTAGTGCGATACACAAAATTACCCAAAATATCGGCCAGCTCACTATTGACTTTATTCTGGAAACCCTCCCAGGAAAAATC
>DASQZL010000147.1:0-8350 GCA_035638715.1 Balneolaceae bacterium | reverse complement strand
AAATGATGGATCCGTGAAGAATTCCTCAGCCACTGGAAGTGCTAAGATATCAAGCAGCACAGCCGGGGCGGGATATGGAGGATTGGTAGGTGATAATTATAAGACAATCACTCATTCCTATGCTAACGTAACGGTTTCCGTTTCAAAGAATGTTGGCGATGCGGGTGGATTGGTAGGTTTCAATCCGGGGACCATACAAAACTCATACGCCACCGGCTCCGTGTCTGGTGCCTATTTTGATGGTGGGCTGGTAGGAGTAAATTATGGTAAAGTTCAGTACTGTTATTCCACTGGTGTGGCCTCCGGCACTTCTACCGGGGGGTTGATAGCATTAGGCGATAAATATGACGGGGGATCGACCACTGACAGTTATTGGGATAAAACGGCAAGTGGACTGAATTCCTCCAACGATGGCACGGGGCTAACCACCAGCCAAATGCAAGGTAGCGCCGCCCTAACCAATATGACGGGCTTTGACTTCACCAATGTATGGAAGACTAATACCGGCGGTTATCCCACGTTGCGATAACTCGCCGTAGGGTTTTTATCGGCGCTAACGAGCGGAATTATGGCCTCCGTGTAAAAACGGGGGCATAATTTCTTCTCAATTAAAAAAATATTTCCTTAACTACTCAATACTCCGTCTCTGAAATCACTACAAAAAATTCGCAAAAATTATTAATAGGTGTATGGATTCACCTGTGCTCTTGTTCAGAGAGCATTAAAGAATTTTTGCGAAGCTTCAATTTTTTCTAACTCAATGGCTTGGGAAAAAATCATTTCGCGAGTCATTTCATTAAGCATTAGCGTTCTTTCAACGCATTGCCTATCTTCAGAGGTATTCCTAACCAATTCTATTCTTTGTCATGCTCAATCAATTCTTTCTGTTTAATATTCATGCAAAGCGTTTTTTTATTTTCAGCGCAATCGTTCTGATCATTACGGGAGTGATTGGCTTTTTCTGGCATCCATTTTTCTGGGCTTATATCGGAATTGCGCCGGTCGTCTTTATTGGTATTTTAGATGTGCTTCAGACAGAAAATACCATTATCCGTAATTTCCCCGTAATGGGGCATTTCCGTTACTTATCCCAAAGCATTGCTCCGGAAATTCATCAATATTTCGTAGAAAGTGATACGGACGGAAAACCTTTCACCCGTATTCAGCGTGAGTTTGTCAATAAGCGGTCTGAAAAAAACGCAGAAACCCATCCATTTGGCACAGAACTAAATGTCTATAACGAGCAGTATGAATGGGCTCCACACTCGATCTATCCTAAAGAAGTCTTGGATGAGCCACCCCGTATAACGGTGGGGACGGATCAGTGCAGCAAACCTTATAATGCAGCTATGTTAAATATCTCCGCAATGAGTTTTGGATCACTTAGCGCTGCAGCGGTCCGGGCCCTTAACAAGGGCGCTAAAATTGGCGGTTTTTTCCACGATACCGGTGAGGGCGGCCTCTCACCCTATCATTTGGAGTTTGGCGCCGATGTGGTATGGGAAATTGGTTCTGCCTACTTCGGCTGTCGCAATAAAGATGACGGCTCATTTGACCCGGACGAATTCGAACAAAAAGCCACCAAAGAAGCGGTAAAAATGATTGAAATCAAGCTTTCACAGGGCGCCAAACCGGGACATGGCGGCGTGCTGCCGGCTTCCAAAAATAACGAGGAAATTGCTGAAATACGGGGTGTGGAACCATATACAAAAGTGGTGTCTCCCGCCTATCATAAAGAATTCTCAGACTCTGACGGTTTGCTTGAATTTGTACAACGACTTCGGGAGCTGTCGGGGGGTAAACCTACGGGATTTAAACTGTGTATAGGCAGAAAACAGGAATTTATTGATATCTGTGAATCTATTCGCTCAACCGGCATTAAACCTGATTTTATCACCGTTGACGGCGGCGAAGGTGGTACGGGAGCGGCACCGATAGAATTGTCTGACTCGATTGGGATGCCGCTGGAGGAGGCACTCGTTTTTGTTGCGGATGCGCTGAACGGTTATGATCTTAAAAAAGATATTAAGCTGATTGCATCAGGCAAAATTATTACGGCGTTTGATATAATTCGTGCGCTGGCACTCGGGGCTGATATGTGTAATAGTGCGCGGGGCATGATGTTTGCCCTTGGATGCATACAGGCATTAAAATGTGACACGAATGAGTGCCCGACCGGCGTAACTTCGCATGATCCCAGTCTCACGCGGGGGCTTGTTGTAAATGATAAAGGCCAACGAGTTGCTAATTTTCAGGAGGAAACGATGAATGCAGCCATGGAAATACTGGCCGGTATGGGAATGGATGATTTTACAAAGTTAGAGCGCTCGCATATTCGCAAACGAACGGAGCCTGAAACATTTCGAACATTTGAAGAGATTTATCCTACTGTTGAGAGAGGGGCTTATTTGAGTAATTAGTAGCGTTTTGAGTCTTGAGAGGCTGATTCATTCATATTTATTTGTTCATATTTTGAACTACCTCCCGGCTTTCTATATCCAAAATAACCTGAGTTCCGGATAACAAACAGGTGGCCACCGAAGACTTAATCTAATCCGTGCGGTATGTCAGCCCTGGAGATTTTATACTGATTATTAATCCAAATGGATCCGTCTCTGAAGGCGTAAATGAAGCGTTTTCCTTTTCAGCCCGATCAACCATTTTAGTAGCCAAAAGGTGCTAATCTTTTTTAAAAAGCAGTTTTTTATTTTTTGATTTATATTATAAAGTAATTTATATTAACAATTAGTTATTATAATAAATAAAAAGTATAAAATGGATAATCAAGAACAATCACAAACCGCACAGCAAAGGCTGGACATCATTCACGAGATGATTGCCCGGGCCAAAGGAAAGATCAGTAAAGACAGCTCTTTTTATTTTCTCTTATGGGGATGGGTGGTATTGATCAGCAGTATAGTGCATTTCTTGTTACTGCAATACACAACCATTCATCATCCTGAATGGGCCTGGAGTATAATTCTGGTGGGTATTTTCGGATCTTTTGTAAAAGGATATAAAGAACGAAAAAGCCACAAAGCCAATACATACCTCAACCGGCTTTACGGTATAATCTGGATTACTTTTATGGTAAGCTATTTAATCCTGTTGGTCTTCAGTGCCAGGATTAATTTCTATATTGCGCCGTTAGTGCTGCTAATGGCCGCAAGCGCTACCTATTTAAGTGGAGCGCTCATCAAATTTAATCCGCTCAAATGGGGTGCGGTTTTTATCTGGGTGATGGGAATTGTTGCCTTTTTAGTGGCTCTGCCCTACCAGCTGCTGGCCACTGCCGCCGCGGTTTTAATTGGCTACCTGATTCCCGGTTATATGCTTAAACAAAGCGAGGCATAAGTATGACTTTCGACGATCTTAACCCGCTGCTTCATTCGCAATTGCGGCTGGCCATCATGTCGCTGCTGATTAGCGTAGAAAATGCAGATTACAGCTTTATCAAAGAAGAGACCGAAGCAAGTTCCGGGAATATCAGCGTACAGATGAGCAAACTTGAGGATGCCGGCTATATCAAGGTCAGTAAAACTTTCAAAAACAACCGTCCCAACACCTCATATCGTATCACCCCAAAAGGCATCGAAGCTTTTGAAAAATATGTGGACACCATTCAGCAATATTTGGATGTCCCGGATGAGAATGACTAACCCATTCTTCAAAAATTCAGCTTTCAGCTGGTAATGTTATATTTTTTAAAAAGTTGAGCGACGAACGTCGACTGATCAATTATTCAAATTTCGAATCTTTAAGCCCGCTGTTAATTTTCGCATTCTTAACCTTTTCCGTTAGCGAAACGCCGCGATGGGTAATGATTGTAAAGGGAATTTTCACGCCGTCAACCTGCTTGTAATTTGAATATTTAACGGTTGAGGCGTTCTGTCCGCTGCCAATTTGAACTTCCGTCTTCAAACCGCTGTCAACGGCGTAATGAATGGTCTTTTTTACGCCGGCCGGATCGGTAACCTGCACGACATATTCATCTTGCTGACCGCCCTGCTGAATACCCTGCAATTTTGCCTGATACCCCTTGGTTCCATATTTCAACTCAGGAAAAATAATGGCTCGCTGTTGAAGCATTTTTCTCTCCTGATCACTGAGATTCGACACATTTCCCTGCGGACCCTGAACATGAACGCTATCTCCATTCACTTTAATGCTTTGTACCGTTTGGCCTGACGAGGCAACCTTAATAGCCAAACTGTATTTATCCGGCAGTTTCTTCATCTCGGTAATATTAAGCGTATGTCCCTGAATTTGGGCGTTCATGTTGAGCTTTATATCATGAACGCTTGCCAATTTATTTTTACCGCCAATCGCCTGAATATACTTATCAAAAACATTTTGAGCGCTCTCACCTTTGGGGGCCGGCTTCATTACCTTTTTTTGCCAGGTATTATTTTGGGGATTCACATCCGGCAGCGAATGATTGGGATTCAGCTGGGCCTTGACGATTTTCGATGTTGAGGGATATTTAAAAGTCCATGTCGGGCCGCGCTGCCAAATTTCAACCGGTAATTTTTTGATCCCGGTTTTACCATTTTTTTGAGTAATCCTGATGGTGACCGGCATCGCCATTTTATCATAATTGACAATCGTTATGTACGCACCGTTTTTAGGATTGCCGTTCACATATCTGACATTTTTAATGCCCTGATCCAGTTTCCAGTCGTGCATAAACCACTCTTTCCAGAACCAGTGCAGGTCCTCGCCCCCCGCGTTACTCATTGTGTTGAAAAAGTCCCAAGGGGTAGGATGCTTATAAGCCCATCTTCGAATATAACGGCGAAAAGCATAATCAAATCGTTTTTTTCCAAGCACATCATTACGCAATACCTGTAAAGCCAGCGCCGGTTTGCTATACGCTGTTATTCCCAGATCCTGTTCTTTTATGACATCCGGGCGCGTGAAAATGGGCTCACTATTAGAACCAAAAATATAGCTTGCCATCCGCTGGTGATCCCTCTTATGATAAAATTCACCATTATTGAATTTCTTGGTATCGACCTGATTCATAAAAGTGTTGAACCCTTCATCCATCCAGGCATATTTACGCTCGTTTGAACCGACAATCATTGGGAACCAGGTATGGCCAAACTCGTGGTTGGTTACGCCCCATAGACCGGCTCCCTTACTTTTATAATTTTCAAATACAATGCCCGGATATTCCATACCGTTAACATTGCCTGCTACCGCTGTAGCAACCGGATAGGGATATGGGTACCAGTGTTTCGAATAAAGCTGAATGGCCCCTTTTATAAATTGTGTATCACGTCCCCAGGCACTGTCAGCAGCACTCTCTACCGGGTAAACAGACTGAGCCAGCGCTGTTTTTCCGTGGGGCAGGTTAATGCGTGCGCCGTCCCACATAAAAGCTTTGGAAGCAGCCCAGGAAACATCCCGTGCCTGATTCATTTTAAAGTGCCAGGTCAACATTTTTTTACCGGGGTGAGCCGGTTGACCATTTTGGACATCCTGCTTTGACCGAATCATAACGGTTTTGTCGCTCTTGCGAGCTTTTTTGAGTTGATCCCGCTCCTTTTGTGAAAGTACTTCCTTGGGATTTTGCAGCTTACCGGATCCTACGACCAGCATATTTGAAGGGGCCGTAACACTATAATTAAAATTCCCATACTCAAGATAAAACTCGCCGGCTCCCAGATATGGAAGGTTATTCCAGCCCTCGACCTCATCATAAACCTCCATGCGCGGGTACCACTGAGCGATAGAGTATATCCGTCCATTTTTCGTGTTAATCCGCCCCATCCGGTCTTTGCCATGAGTCGGAATTTCGAAGGAATAGTTGATGAAAATTTTCATCTTTTTCCCTTTTTTCTTCAATGCTTTCGGCAGGCGGATTTGCATGCGCGTATCATTCACCAAATAATTGGCTTTGTATTTTTTTCCATCCAATTTAATAGATACCGATTTTAGATTATATCCATTTGTATAGGTATCCACCTGCTCACGGCTGCCGGTGACCGGTATCTGAGCCGTCCCAAGCGAATTTTTACGAAATGCGTTTTGATCTAATTGCAACCACACAAAATGCAGATTATACGGGCTGTTGTTGGTATAGGTGATGGTAACCTTGCCATTAATTTTCTTTTGTGTGGTATCAAGGGTGGCTTGAATATTGTAATCAGCCCGGTTTTGCCAATATTTCGGTCCCGGTTTGCCTGTTGCGCTGTGAAAGGCGTTAGTTTCCCCCTCCATAAATAAAGGACTAAACAGTTGATGCGCATCAAAAGTAGATTTTGGCTGACTTTGTTGCTGCTGGGCCCGAGCCTGCGAATAAGCACTGCAAATGATGAATAGAAATAGAATGGCTTTAGAAAGGTAACTCATTGAATCAGGTTTTATAGATTAATTCTTGACGGGATGATCTCCTTAAATCAAGTTATTAAATACGTAAATATGAAGGTAATAAAATGAATACTTTTTAAAAAAGCGATCGCCCCGGTTTTCTGCTGACTGAATAGCAAAAGAAAAGATATTTAAGCAAATTCTTTTCGCTTTTCGGCACGTTTCCGCTCTTTGGGTTTGAGATACATCTTGCGGATTCGCAAGCTCTCCGGCGTCACCTCCAGCAGTTCGTCCTTGTCGATAAACTCGATACACTCCTCAAGGCTCATTTCTTTGGCCGGGTCGATCTTTACGGCATCAGCCGACTGTGTTTCGCGATGATTGGTGAGATTTTTCTTTTTGACCACATTCACCCCGAGATCATCGCTACGCCTGTTAATGCCGACAACCTGCCCCATATAGACGGGCTCTCCCGGTTCAACCAGAAATGTGCCGCGGTCCTGCAGACCTTCCAGCGCGTAGCTGGTCACTTCACCTTTATCCAAGGCGACGAGTGTACCCTCTGTTCGCCCGGGAATTTCGCCGGCATACGGTTCGTAATCTTCAAACTGTTGGTGCATGATACCCGTGCCCCGGGTTTCGGTAAGCATCTGGCCCCGAAAACCAATCAGCCCGCGGGAGGGAACTTTAAAAACCAGCCGGTTATTTTCGCCTTCCTGTTTCATCGACATCATAAGTCCCTTGCGCTGCTGCAGGTTGGCAATCACACGATTGCTATAATCCTGGTGCACATCAACGACGACTTCTTCGAACGGTTCGTAACGCTCGCCATCAATCTCTTTGTAAAGCACTTCCGGCTGGGAAACGGCAAATTCATAGCCTTCGCGCCGCATCGTCTCAATCAAAACAGCCAGCTGCAGCTCACCACGTCCGGACACTTTATAGACATCCGGACTTTCGGTCTGCTCTACGGTAATAGAAACGTTCGTACGCAGCTCTCGCATGAGCCGGTCTTTGATCATATTTGAGGTTACGTACTTACCTTCACGACCGGCAAATGGTGAATCATTCACCCGAAAATACATTGCCATCGTTGGTTGATCAATATCGTAATAATCGAGCGGCGTCATATCTGCTGTATCGGTCAGTGTATCGCCAATATCCACATCTTTGTAGCCGGCAAGCGCAAAAATGTCGCCTGCGCCCGCCTTTTCAACCGGCTCGCGTTTCAATCCGTTAAAAGTAAAAAGTTTAGTCGCGCTGGCTATTTCTTTTTGATCGCCCTTTCGGTTGAGCAGCGCAATCTCCTGGTTCACCTCAATGGTGCCCTGCTCTACCCGTCCGATGGCAATACGTCCGACATAATCATTCCAGTCGATGCTGCTCACCAGCATTTTAAAAGGCGCATCGAATACTTGTTCGGGCGGGGGAATCTGCTCCAGAATGGTATCAAAAAGCGGCGTTAAATCTTTTCCCTCTTCTTCCAGCTCTTTTTTAGCGATTCCCTGGATCCCCGAAGCATACAAAATGGGAAAATCGAGCTGGTCATTCGTAGCATTGAGATTCAAGAAAAGTTCAAAAACCTCATCCAAAACCACATCGGGCCGGGCGTCTTTTCGGTCAGTTTTATTGATGACCACGATAGGCTCAAAGCCAAGCTGCAGCGATTTCCGCAGCACAAATTTGGTCTGTGGCAGTGGACCTTCAGCTGCATCCACCAGTAATATCACCCCGTTGACCATTTTAAGGATGCGTTCCACCTCGCCCCCGAAATCAGCGTGGCCGGGGGTATCCACGATGTTTATTTTCGTATCATTCCATTTGATCGCGGTATTTTTTGAACTGATAGTGATCCCTTTTTCCCGTTCCAGATCACCTGAGTCCATCACGCGTTCAGCGACATTTTCATTCTCACGGAAGGTGCCGCTTTGTTTCAGCATTTGATCAACAAGCGTGGTTTTGCCATGATCAACATGCGCAATAATTGCAATATTTCGAATATTGGGGTGCATAGATAGAATGCGAATTAACTTTT
>DASQZL010000146.1:0-6562 GCA_035638715.1 Balneolaceae bacterium | reverse complement strand
GTTGGTGGAGCAAGCCCCCCTTGATAACCGGGTCCACCCTTAAGGAAATTGGGAAGAGGCAGCGCAAACAGAAAGTTATCTGAAACTTTATTATATACCTCTACATTGGCATTCAACCGATCATTCAGGAAACCAAAGTTGACGCCTAAATTCAATTGTTTTTGTCTTTCCCATGTCAGCTCAGGGTTGGAAATATTATTCATAGCAAATGAAGTCCCGAAACCCGTCTGGATAGGCCGCAGTGTTGAAGTGTACAGGAAATTGCCGATATCCTGGTTACCAGTTATCCCATACCCTGCTTTAAGGGTGAGCCTGTTAACGACATTATCAAATCCCTTCATCCAGGGCTCCTTGTACATATCCCAGTGAGCTGCCACAGCGGGAAAATATCCCCACCTGTGTCCCTGGTCGAACTTTGAGGAACCGTCAGTCCTAAAACTGGCCGTCAGCCCATATTTTTGTTCAAAAGAATAAATAAGCCGTGTGTAGTAGGAGGCCATTGTATAATCTCCCTTAAATCCGCCAATCGTTGAGGGCGTTGAGGCCAGACTCAGACTGTGAATGCTATTTAGCTGATAACCTACGCCTGTAGCGGAAACACCCTCCCAGGAACTTCTTTGTGCCTCCTGTCCGACCAGCCAGGTAATTTGATTTTCTGCCGGGAATGTATGCTTGTAGGTAAAATAATTTTTCCAATCCCAGTAATCGAATTTTTGCCGTCTTTTTTGGGATGTGGCCTGATTATTGGTAAAACGGCCCCACTTATAGGTGGGCGTAAACACATCGTCATTAACGTACCGGATATTGCCGCTAAATGAACTTTTAAACGTCAAGCCGGGAAGTAAATTTGCCTTTGCATATAAGTTGCCTAACAGTTTGTTCCGTTGTACCGTGTTTGTAATGGACAGCGCACGCGCTATAGGATTAATAAATCCCCCGTATGACGGCTGTCCCGACTGCCCCCCTGGTCCGGCAAATGAACCGTCGGTTTTATAAACCGGGACTTCCGGTGATTCAAGCAAGCCAAGATTAACAGCGCCGTTATAACTTCCATTAATCGGTAAATTATCGTTTTCGGTGCTACCATTTAAATTTACACCCGCCTTAAGCCACTTGTTAACTTGCGCGTTGATTTTAGTATTAATCGTGTATCGTTTATATTTTGATCCAATTACAATACCGTTCTGATTCGAATATCCCCCCGCAATGTAATAGTTGATATCTTTATTTCCGCCGGAGAAAGCAAGGTGATGACTCTGTTTAAGCGCATGCCGATATAGCGATTTTTGCCAATTCGTTCCATTCCCAAGTATACTGGGACGCGAAAATATTTCCCGCGGCTGGCGGCCCGGTAGTACATTCGCCAGTGCATTTTGAAGGCGGGCATACTGTCGCAGATTCATCATATTAATATATTTCACGGGTTCCTGCTCGCTCACTGTCCCATTATAACTGACATGACTTTGACCAGCCTGTCCTTTTTTTGTAGTGATCAAAACAACACCATTGGCCCCGCGCGAGCCATAGATGGCCTCTGCCGAAGCGTCCTTCAAAACGGTGATGCTTTTTATATCGTTAGGGTCCAATTGCGATAACGGACTTACAGTATCATTTCCGTGCCCGCCATAATTGGGAGCTACAGGTTGGCCGCTGGTGGCGGTGTTATTCGCATCTCCCGAAACCGGTACCCCATCAATGATATACAGCGGTTGATTGTTACCGTTAATCGATGTTATTCCGCGAATATGCACTGAAGATGCGGCACCGGGCATCCCCGAATTGTGTGTTACTGTTACTCCAGCGGCCTGACCCTGCAGCAAATTTGTCACGCTCACTTCCGGGATATTTTTAATTTGCTTGGAGGAGACGGTTGATACGGCTCCATTTACATTCTCTTGCTGCTGGCTCCCATAGCCGATAACTACAAGCTGTTTTGATGAAAACATGGTGGTCTTCATCTTGACGTTAATAGTAGAACGTCCCCTGACCGGCACTTTTTTCGTTTTATAACCAATATATGAAAAAACCAGGGTATCCTGCTCTGAGGGAATTCCAAGACTATAATGGCCATTTTTATCGGTTGTAGTTCCCGTAGAAGTTCCCTGTACCACTACATTGACTGCAGGTAATGGTTTGCCATTTGAGGCTTGGGTAACGGTTCCCTGAACTTGATGAACCGGGGCCTTTTGTCCGGTTCCCCTTGATTTTTTCTTCTTGATAATACCATAAGTCCGGCTGCCAATTCTTTTGTATGATAAATTTCGCGATTTAAAAAGATCCTTTAATAGATTTGACAACCCTTCATCCGGTAAAGCATGAGCTACTTTTTGATGCTTTAAAAGATCACTTTTATACAAAAAGACGACATTATACTTTTTCTCAATTCGTGCCAGCGCTTTCTTTAATAGCGTATGCGCCTGAATGTAGGTCGCCGTATCTTTATTTTGTTGAGTAAAACTCATCAATGAATGATCATTGGTTTGCCCAAACGCCGTTTGGGAGCAAATGATCATAAAAAGAATGAACGAATATTTAAGTGATTTTTTATACAACCGTACATTAATCATAATTGTAAAAGTCGTTATTTAGATTTAGTAAATTATTTGGACTTACGTATGTAAACCGTATCACCCTTGCGGATTATATCGACATTCAGAACTTGTGAAACCGCATGAATAAGTGAGTTCAAATCCCTGAACCCAACAGAACCGGTCAGCTTTTTTTTCAATAATTTTTGATTTTCAACTTTCACCTGCACGCCATAGGTATGCTTTATACGTTTGACTAATAATGAAAGAGGCGTATGATCGAACACCAATCTATTGGAGGCCCATGATGTATAAACCTTTGGATTGACATGCTTTACAGCAATTTTCCGATCAGATCTTTTAAATCTCGCCAGCTCACCCGGGGTCATTGTCATTGTTTTGTGTCCCGATTTTCCCGCAACGTTGACTTTAACTTTTCCCCTCTGCAAAACAACCTGTGTACCTTTTCCATAGGTTGAAACCGTGAATTGTGTTCCCCAAACAGAAGCCGTGCCATCGTTAGTCTGCACAACTAATTTTGGATGATTCTTGACTTTCAATGGGACAATGGAGAAATAGGCTTCCCCTTTTAATTTCAGACGTTTGGTTGGTTTTTGAAGCCAATTCTTGGCATACGAGATGCTTGATCCCGCAGCCAGCGTTATTTTTGATCCATCGGACAAGGTAATCGTCTTCTTTTCTTTATAATTCGTCGTGATGGTTTGTATGCTAACTTTTTTTGGATGAAAGGGAAGAAGTTGAAATTTTGCCACTATAAACCAGGAAGTTATGCATACCACAAATATCACCGCTGCTACTTTCAAAAATACCGATGTAGTATTGTGATTGATATCCGGCAGCTCATATGTATCAAACTTTGAAGAGTTTTTCTTCCCGGACTCTAATTTCTGCTGAACCTGTTCCCATTCATGCTCAATACTCGGAAAGGGGTTATTCGAAAACGAAACGCCCATTATAATTTTCTGCGCTTCCAGAGCTACTTTTCTGTTGTGTTCATCATGCTCAATCCATTGATCCCAATAAGCGGCCTCCTTCTTACCTTTAACATTACCATTTACCCACCTTACAAATGATGGGTTGTTGATAAGCTCTTCAATGGTATATCGTTTAAATTTCAAAAAATATCGCTTCATTTTTGATTGACATAGCTAAAGAGGGGAAATCATCCGGTTTGTACTCAATATTTTTTAATTTTTTAGAAATTTTTGCTGCGGCAGGTTAAAAATCGCCTTTCATGGCCTCTATCCCATGTATGATATGCGATTCATTTGCTCATTTTTTCTCCCTGCTTTCACCTGCTATTAACTGCTGTAGTCTCTATATGATGTATTTGGGCAAAAAAATAAAATTGCGCTTTGGCAGCGTCTGCTTTATGGAATAAAGAATATGGGAGCTATGGATGGGAAAAATTCCGAACTACATAGAACAACTTTTGTGAAAAGTACTACATTCCCCCTGACTTCAATTCAGATGCCGTGGTTTCAGATGAATATAATCGCTGTAATGCATCATTTTTATCCAAAATATTTTTCAGTCGCTTGGTAGCCCGGTAAACATGATTGCGAATAGATTGATAGTTGATGGAGAGAATTTGCTCGATCTCATTATAACTCATTCCATTAAAATAGCGAAGAAATAGCACCTCCTTCTGTCTGGAGGGTAACGTCTGTAAAGCCTCTTTTAGAGCGTGACGCTGTTCCTGATCAATTTCCTCATGAATAATAATATCTTCCGGTGATAGCTGGAATGATTTACGTTGAACATGCTCATCCATTTTCGTTTCCTGTGTACGACGCCGTTCCAGTCTTTTCAAGAGTGTGCGTCGCAGCGTCACAATTAAATAAGCTTTAACTGATTCCACCTTCCCCAGTCTTCGACGGCTTTCACCAATATTCGCAAAAACTTCCTGTATGCAGTCTTTTACCATATCGGGCTTCTGACAAAATTTTAGACCGTAGCCGTACAGATCCTGATAGTAAAATTTGAATATTTTACCGAAAGCGGTTCCATCCCCTTTGAGGAACTCTTCCCAAAGCCGTTTCGGATTAAAAGATTTGCCGTCTTGCCTGCCCCCTGTAATTTCTGTAGCCATTTTATCCGATAATCAATCAGTTTAATTAAAATTCTGACGAAACAATGTTTATGGAAATACTATTCACACCATAGCATTAAAAAAGCACTATTTTTTTAATTTACCACTAAATCCGTATCCAATTTAACTTTAAGACCCAGCTAAAAGAATATCCACCACGTTATTTTCACAATAAAAAAATATTCCGGAAAATTATTTTCTTGCAAAAATAAACATCTCGGATTTTATCATGCGATTTTATTGGATTCAAATTCATATTATCAAAATTTGACCAAATTGTAAAGTTTATTACGAATAATTTAATATTCGTGGTTGATTATTTTCATCGTATGCAATTTTTTTACGACCTTTGCATTAAAATTATTTTTTGTGTAAGTATGGGATAACGACGCTATTTTCTAAATTGAAACCTATCTTTAGAAAGATGAAGGGAATAAAAAGGAAAATGGAAATGAAATTGATGTTCAGATATTAGAGAATATTAAAAATTGTTTTTAATAAGAATACCAAGTACTCACAACATGCACTATATCCAGCAATTATTTTTGACTTTTTTTGTAACTATTTTACTTGCTTCCAGCCCTCCAAAATACCAGAAATTGCCGCGAGGTGTGCTCATCCGTTTAAATAAATCGCGTTCGCACGGGACGAAAGCCGTTAAACTGCAAGTGGTCAGCAACAAAATCATTCACGTTACTGCTTCTCCGACGAAACAGTTTCACCATGAGACCAATTTGATGCTGGTAAAAAATTATCAAAAACAGGTTTCATGGCATATAACCCGAAAAAATAACCAGTTAACGCTCCACACCGACAGCCTGCAGGCGGAGGTCTCACTGAACACGGGCCGTATCACGTTTCGCAATGCCATGGGCCGGGTGATTCTCCGGGAAGCCGCCGATGGACGGACGTTCTCCAAAGCCAAAATAGACAGTAGTAAAGCATCGTTTTATCACATCCGGCAGGTATTTGATTCACCAAAGAATGAAGCGTTTTATGGGCTGGGAGAGCATCAAAAACGCTTTCTGAATTTGAAAGGTCGTGATGTAACGTTGGCACAGCACAATACGGAGGCAGCCATTCCTTTTTTGCTTTCCAGCCGAAACTACGGGCTGCTTTGGGACAATTATTCCATCACCCGGTTTGGCGATCCAAAACCCTATCAGGAGTTATCAGGAGCGGGCCTTAAACTGTTTGACAAAGAGGGTCATCGCGGCGGATTGACGGCGACGTATATGAATAAAAAAGACACGACCCAGGTTTACGAAAAACGCAATGAAAGCCAAATTGATTACCAGTATTTGAGCAAGCTGAAAAATCTTCCTGCTGGATTCCAGGGGAAACAAATGACCAACGGCGAGGTGGTTTGGCAGGGAAAAATTTCTTCAAAATACAATGGCATGCATAAATTTGCGCTGACTTCCGCCGGGCGGGTGAAATTATGGATCGACGGACAGCTGCGCGTGGACCGCTGGCGGCAGGCCTGGAATCCGGTGACCTCAAAAATCAATGTTAATCTTCAAAAAGGTGAAAAAGTGCCGATTCGCCTGGAGTGGACGCCCGATGGCGGACAATCGTTCATCGCGCTGAAGTGGCGAAAGCCCATGCCCCAGCTCGACAAGCACCGTCTTTCGCTCTACTCGCAGGTGGCCAGGCAAATCAATTACTTTTTTGTGTTTGGGCATGATATGGATGACGTGATCGGTGGATACCGGCAACTGACAGGCAAAACGCCGATCATGCCTAAATGGGCAATGGGGTTCTGGCAGAGCCGCGAGCATTATAATTCACAAAAACAAATTTTGTCAGTGGCTCATAAATTCCGCCAACAGAATATTCCGATCGATAATATCGTGCAGGACTGGTACTACTGGAAGAAAAATAAATGGGGCAGCCAGCGTTTTGATTCCACGCGATACCC
>DASQZL010000145.1:0-5878 GCA_035638715.1 Balneolaceae bacterium | reverse complement strand
GGGGATTATGAAGTATTTTTTACGTAATGCAAAGAAATTTTTGGATTTAAATTGGACAGATAAGATTTATAAAAAATCCGATTTAAAACATAAGGAATTGGCAAAGACCCTTGGGTTTCCCAAATATCGTTCATCGCTACGAATGTGCCATCGTAATTTCGGAATGACAATTAATCGGTTTTTTATTCATTGTCGCGCTGCGGAGATTAAGCAGGTTCTTGCCGAGCCTGAGAACCGTGAGATCGAAATCAAAGAGGTGATGGATAAACTGGGGTATGTTCACCGTAACAAATTTAACCGGCATTTTAGATTGGTGACAAATATCACGCCCCAAAAATTTCGGTTTTTCCATATTCACTTTGTTGAAACAACCGGCCAGACCCTTGCCGAATATGAACAACCGGATTTTGAACGTTATCAACCGGAGGGAGGAAAGCCGACTCATCTTTCAAATTTTTTAAATAAGCAGTTTAAAAAAGTTATAGAAAATGAAAAAGAATTCTGATATTGATTCTTGGGAGGAGTTGGAACCGGATCTGGAATCTGTTTTGGATACCCTGTCCGATCCCGATCAGGCAGATAAACGCATAACAGACATCGCCTTTGATGCGGGATATATTGATTTGAAACAGTTTAACAGAAGGTTCCGTAAAGCCACTGACATGTGTCCTATGGAATACCGGGCTTTTCATACGCAGTTTCAGCGGGTAACCGGAATGACCGTTGATGAATATAAGCAAAAACGCAATGGCAACGGCCAAAACGGCTCCGTATAGTATTTTCGGGAATAAATTAAAGGGGTAGAATTTCTCATTTCTTAAGGCACTGATACTTTTTATAGTAAATATGTGATAAAGGGAAGGCTATCATCCGGTCAATGAATTTTCTAAAAGTGCACTTGTTTCCAATTAAATTTATATCGCATAATTATTAGTTTAAAAGTTAATGCGATGGACATTTCTTTATTATATTTACTATAATACTCTTGCATAACACTTGAAGTCAACCGAGACTTCTGTTCAAAAAATTAATGCTTCCACAAGCTGATTTTATGGCTATTAACAAGTACCATTTGGGCTGTACCGGCTGGAGCCAAAAAGAGTGGGTGGGTACGTTTTTCCGGGATGATGCCCGCCCGGATCATTTTTTGCAGCAGTACGCCTCGGTATTTAATGCGGTGGAAGGAAACACAACCTTCTACCATATCCCGAATATCGCCACGATAAGAAAGTGGGGTAAACAAACAGCTGATGGATTTAAATTTTGTTTTAAATTTCATCGCTCCATCACTCATCAAAAAATGTTGAAGAAGAGCGATGAGGATATCAGCAATTTTTTGAAGCGTTTTGAACCTATCAGGAATCGTCTTGGCCCGTTTATGATTCAACTACCGTCCCGGTTCTCATCCGAGCATATAGGACGACTTGAGGAAACTCTTGCCACCCTGCCAACCGTATTCAGTTACGCCGTAGAAGTACGCCATCCCGATTTTTTTGATCAGGGTAAGAAAGAAAAACAGCTGAATCGCCTGCTCGAGAGCTATAATGTGGACCGGATCATTTTTGATACGCGCAAGTTGTATGCCATGAAATCAAGTGAAAATTCGATTAAAGCAGCGCGGAGGGAAAAGCCAAAAGTACCGGCTCGGTTTATTACTACAAGCTCGCGCCCCATGGTGCGTTTTGTTGGAGCGAATGAACCGATTGCCAATGAATCTTATCTGAAAGAATGGGCAATTATCGTGGCTGACTGGATAAAAGAGGGACTTCATCCCTATGTTTTTATTCATTCTCCCGATCGTGTTAGTCAGCCCGTGATAGCCCGCTATTTTCACCAGATGCTCACCGGACTGACAAACATCAACCCGATGCCGACCTGGCCCGCCGAGGGACAAGATAAACAACTGGACTTATTTTAATATTTTTATTGATGAAGAGGCTTTAAAATCCGGAATTTTGACATTCGATGAGGACGACGGCGGTCGGCAGAGATGCCAAAATAGTTGATCAAGGGCTTTTTCAACTCTGTTGGACAGGTGAGTAAATAAGTTCTAAAAATCAAGATTATTAAATTACGATCAACGCGCTAAAAAAATCAATTAAGCCACTGATAATTATCAACAATCAAAAATATATGCAAAGAGTTTTTATAGAAATGAACCTGCTATTGGCATTCATTTTTGCATTATGCCTGCAGCCGGTTCAGGCGCAATCAGACATCCATTTAAAAGTGTTGGGGCAAGCCGTCATTCCTTATAATTACTCGTATAAAAATACTCCTGTTGGTGGGCTGTCCGGGCTGACGTACGATCAAAAATCGGGAGATTTTTATGTGATCAGCGACGATCGCAGCCAGAAGGCAGCCGCGCGGTTTTACACCGTCAAGGTTCATTTAAACAAAAAAGGACGGCTCGAAAATGGAGGGATCCGGTTTGTAGGCATGCACAGGCTGCTCATGCGAGATGGCAAAACGTATCCAAAAGGCCGGATTGACCCGGAAGGCATCACCATTGGTCCAGATGATTTCATTTATGTGTCATCGGAAGGGGTGCCCGGCAAAGATGTCGCTCCCTTTATTGATGGGTATAGCAAAGATGGCACCTTTGCTCGGGCGCTCACCATTCCCAATGCCTTTTGGTCAGCCGGAGGGAATCATTCCCAGCATGGCGTGCGGTCTAATCTCGCTTTTGAAAGCTTGACCGCTACTCCGGACAGTAAGACGATTTATGCGGCCACAGAAAATGCCTTGCTGCAGGATGGGCCCGCCGCAGATTCAACTCACAGCAGTCCGGCTCGTATTATTATGTATGATTTACCATCCGGAAATATTTTGCATGAGTATCAATACAACGTGGATCCTGTCCATTTAAACGCTCACAGTCATGGTTCGTTTATGATCAACGGGCTTTCTGATTTACTGGCACTGGATAATAAGGGAGATTTGCTGGCATTGGAACGAAATTTTGTTGCCAAACAGGGATTCCGAATCAGTCTTTATGAAGTATCAACCCGGAACGCAACAGATATAAAAGGAGTCAATTCAATAAAACAGTACAATCGCCCCATTCGTCCGGTAAAAAAAAGACTGATAGCTCATTTAAGTAAATACAATATAGCGATCGACAATTTTGAAGGATTGGCGCTGGGGCCATCACTGCCCGGCGGCGGCCGGCTTTTACTCATGGTTTCCGACAATAATTTTTTACCGATCCAACGGACGCTTTTTACCGCCTTCGCTCTGCACAGGCATTAATTGCACACGGTTATTTCGCTTTATGAATTAAATTAGTATCATTAAAATTATGAATGAAAGTTTACTCACATGGATTTTTGCCGGTGGCGGGCTTTTCCTGATGATTCTTGAAGCGTTCATACCGGGAGGTGTTGCTTTTTTCCTGGGCCTTAGCGGCCTTTTGGTGGCACTAATTCGATATATCGGTTTGATTGCAAGTCCGGGAATTTCGGTGGCGATCTGGCTGATTTGCTCGCTGGGATTGACGATTGCGTTTCGACCGTTTCTCCAAAAATACTGGGGCGGAGAAAGTTTTTTTAAGCTGGCTGATGAAGACTACGAAGCCATGGATCAGATTGTTGATGTCATTGAGCCGATAGGAGCGCTTGATAATAGTGGTCGTATCCGGTTTCGTGGCAGCTCATGGAAGGCTCGCTCGGAGGAAGGCACCATCCCGGCCGGCACAAAAGCGAGGATTAAGTACCGCGATAATCTTACGTGGGTGGTTGAACCTGTTGACGAGCTGGAGGAAGGTGAAGGAACATAGCAACATTTGGGTTTTATTTGAAACATTCGGAAACAATTTGCGAATAATCAAGCCTTTATAGCGAGGAAATTAATTCCCTCGATATAAAGATTACGCTTATGGGCAACCTGTAAAACAAATAACTCAAGGCAGATCCTCAGAATATTAACTGTAATGTAAGAGATTTTAAAATTTACACTTGTCATTCCGAGGAGCGAAGCAACGAGGAATCTCAAATGTTTTTCTGTGTTTATGACCTTTAGACGCCTATTATTTCTATTTAAAATTTGAGATCCCTCATCCGGCCCGTCAGGATTCACCCGAAGGGATGCCTGCGGCAGGGATGACATACTAAATTCTTTAAAGACCTCTTTTTTAAATGAAGTCTGAATAAATTTCAGAATGACAATAGTGAGTAATTATAAAAGTTTTTTAAATATCAACTCTATGGATTCCTAATTATGTGGATTTTTCTTCTCGTTATAATAGTGATTGGGGTGTTTGTTGCCACCAAAGTTTTTATCATCGTGGAAATGCGCGAAGAGGTGATTCAGGAGCGCTTTGGCAAATATACGGCCACCCTCAAGCCGGGATTGCACTTCCTGATTCCCTTTGTTGACCGGCCGGCATACCGGCAGGAAATGCGCGAACAGGTGATTGACATCCCCAGCCAGACCTGCATCACCAAAGATAATATCCAGGTGGAAGTGGATGGGCTGGTCTACGTAAAAGTAATGGATGCGTACAAAGCCAGCTACGGC
Organism: Balneolaceae bacterium; assembly: GCA_035638715.1. GTDB lineage: Bacteria > Bacteroidota > Rhodothermia > Balneolales > Balneolaceae > SMO-BIN1. The sequence continues at coordinate 1,360 of DASQZL010000145.1, read as the reverse complement.
ATCGGCAATTATAAACTGGCTTCGATCAATCTGGCGCAAACGACCATGCGTAGCGAAATCGGTAAAATCACACTGGATGATACTTTTTCTGAGCGGGAGCAAATGAATGAAAACATCGTGCGCGAGATCGACAAAGCCTCCGACCCGTGGGGCATTAAAGTGACGCGCTACGAAATCAGGAATATTCGTCCCTCGGATGATCTCATCAATACAATGGAAAAGCAGATGGAGGCCGAGCGGGCCAAGCGGGCTGAAATTACCGAATCAACCGGGACACGCGATTATAAAGTGAATGAATCGAAGGGTGACCGAAAGGCGGCAATTTTGCTGTCTGAGGCGAATCGGCAGAAGCGTATTAATGAGGCCAAAGGCCGGGCGAAAGAAATTGAGCTCGTCGCTGAAGCAACCGCCAACGGACTGCGCCGCGTTTCCGAAGCCATTGCCAAGCCCGGCGGCGATCTGGCCGTGAAAACAAAATTGATCGAGCAGTTTATCGATCAGCTGGGCAACGTGATGGATAAGGCTAATGTCTCGGTACTGCCGACGCAAACTGCCAACCTGAAAACATTTTTTGAAGGGGTCGGCAAAATCAGTGATCACACCCCTCAAGACATTCAATCATCATCCAATATGGGAGGTTCTAAATGATTATATCGCAAATTAGTGAAGTTTTACTTGGGCTGCTGGCCATCTACATCGCTTATAAATTTGTACAGTCTATTCAGCTGGTGCCAACGCAGAAAGCGTACATCGTTGAGCGGCTGGGTAATTATCAGAAAACACTTGGGCCGGGCTTCCATGCGCTGATACCCTTTATTGATCGGGTGATGTACCGGCAGGATCTGCGCGAGCAAACCATCGAGGTGGAGCCGCAGGAATGTTTCACCAAAGATAATGTAAAAGTAGAAGTCGACGGGGTGATTTACCTGACCGTAACCGATCCGGTGAATGCCAGTTACGGCATCACGGATTATCGCTTTGGCGCGGTGCAGCTTGCGCAGACGACGACCCGCTCCATCATCGGGCGAATGAACCTGGACGATACCTTCGAAGAACGCGCGCTCATCAACAAAGAAGTGGTGGAGGTACTCTCGGAAATGGAAAAACCGTGGGGTATCCGGGTGATGCGTTATGAAATCAAAAATATTGTGACGCCGCAGACCATTCAGCAGGCTATGGAACGACAGATGAGCGCCGAGCGCGACCGGCGTGCCACTGTGGCTAAATCGGAAGGTATCATGCAGTCAACAATCAACGATGCGGATGGAACAAAGAGTGAAATCATTAATAAGTCGGAGGGCGAGATGCAGCGGCGCATCAATGAAGCCGAAGGCGTGGCCACAGAAATTGAGACACTGGC
>DASQZL010000144.1:0-11155 GCA_035638715.1 Balneolaceae bacterium | reverse complement strand
TCCCATTCCAAATCGATGGACATATTCTGTGCATCTCTTACCAGTTGTAAGGTCTGCGGAATACGGCGGGCCAGCGTCTTCAGAAAATTTTCACTCCCAAGAAAAACATCCGGAAATACGGTTTCAAACTTATTCAGATATGCAAATTGAGGATCGCGGCCCAATAAATATTGCATAAAACTTGTGCCGCTGCGCCAATGACCGATAATAAAAATAGGATCGTATGCCGGTTCATGTTGATCTATATCTTTGCCATGCCGAAGTTCTTCCCAGAATCTGAAGGGTTCCTGCAGAAGCAATTTCAGATAAAAAACGGTTATACGTAACATATTGTCCCGGCTAAATGCATCATGTTTTTTTAGCTGAGACGTTAACTGGCGAATAGGGTGCGGTCTAAAATTCATTAACTGCGATTAAAACGTCATGATAAAAATTTCTATTATAGCCTTATTAATCTATTTGTCATAGAATAGATTAGTCTAAAAACTAAATTCTTTAATTTTTCATTTCACTTCGGATCTGATTGCTTGCTTTAGAGCAATAAAGTACCCATTTTCCGGCTGGCAAATACAAGCAGCATAAAAAAATATTCAGATTGGCCCTTTACTGTGGATATAAACATTCGTGATTGGACATTTACACACTGGTGGGTTCGCCCCACGGTTAAAATTTGGTTTGAAATCTATCACAAGTCTGTTACCTATTCCGGAGTAGAAAATATAAACTGGCAAAACCCGATTATCTTTGCCCCTTCGCACCGGAATGCTTTTTCAGATGCCCTATGCATTATTCTTCCCACAAAATATACCGAGAAACGATTTATTTATCCACTTATTCGGGCTGATGCATTTGGAAACAGCAAAGCAATCGACTGGATGTTAACAGTTTTCCACATGATGCCAGTATACCGGCCGCGTGATAACGTAAACATTATTAAAAAAAATAAATCTGTCTTTTCACATTGCTATAATATTTTAGCTCAAAAGCGGAATCTCCTTATTCACCCCGAAGGAAACTGCATTCCTGAAAAGCGTGTGCGCTATTTCAAAAAAGGTATGGCTCGTATTGCGTTCGGGGCCGAAAAAACCTACAATTTTGATTTAGGAGTCGATATCATCCCTGTAGGCATCAATTATCGCGAAATTATCGAACCCCGGCAGGGCATTCATGTTCGCTATGGCGCTCCCATCCGGGTGAGTGATTTTAGCGACATTTACCGTAAAAACGCTGCCGCCGGTATTAAGGAGCTCACCAAAACAGTCCGCGAACGTGTGCAATCACTGACGGTCGACATCAGATCAAAAAAGTATTATGCGCTCTACGATGAACTGATGACGGTACATAAAAATTGGAATCCTGAATTTTATCGTAAATCAGTGTACAATTTTGAAGAGCTGCTGGTGAATCAGCAAATTGTTCAATCACTGAAGAAAAAGAGTGCCCAAAAGCGCAAATTTGCCGCCCGAACTTCAGAACAGTTTGGCATGCTCAAAACCCTATTGGGAGACCATAATTTAAGCATCAATCATTCGCTGCGCTCTGATCAAACGCCTGTAGGTTTCATTTTCGAAGGGTTGATTTACCTGATTCTGTTTCCTGTTTTCTGTTATGGCTGGCTCAATAGCATTATCCCCTGGTTTTTAATTCATAAACTGGCCGATCAGGTTGATGAACTGCAATTCAAGAGTTCAGCCCGGATGACGCTCGGGCTTATACTTTTTCCGCTGAGCTATTTTTTGCAAACATTGATCGTATTCTTAGCATCCGGTCATGGAATTTGGGCAATTTTGTACCTCGTATCAATTCCTTTTTGCGGGGTGCTGGCATTGAATTGGTGGGAAAATTTTCAAGACTGGAGGCAGCGCCTGCGGATATTCAAACTGCCCGCATCGGTCAGGCAAAAATTAGATCGAATGATTGGCAATTTTTTTTCGGAATAATCCCGGAGTTGTTTAACAGCTTACCTGCTCATCTGTTTGATGATTGGCCTTACCCTTCCGGATTGTACAATTGGGTGTACTGAAAGCTTCTTTCGCGGATCCCCCGTCAATCACGCACGCGATTCAACCGCAGAAATTGCAGCATCCACTTGGGGATCGGTTTCTCGGGGGGTTTATTTTCAATATTCAGGTACCACCCCACTTTTTTCCAGATCGGCAGCTTGTGGGTTTCCACAAACTCAATCAACGTACCATCCGGATCTTCAATATAGCTGAAACGTCCGGCCGCCTCTCCCATATCGAATGAATCTTTACTGTCCACTTTAAATTCGTATCCTCTTTTTTGGCACTCCTGTTTTAGCTGATCCATGCCCCGCACATCAAAACAGAGATGAATAAAGCCCATATCTCCCCAGTAGCGATCGCCGAATATTTTACGGGGTTTACGATCTAATGCCTGAATAAGTTCAATTTTACTGGGACCCAGTAATTGACTAAACGAACCTTTACGCGGCTGGCTGTGGCCCAACAATATGCGCCGGAATTTTTGTGATCCCCCATCGAGGTACGAAAGATTTTCGAATTTTCCTGTTTCGTCATACTCAATCTTGTCGTATTCCAGTATATCCATATACAGATCAAGCGATTTTTCAACATTCGAAACACCGATCATGCAGCCGGCAATACCGCCCGAATGATGTTTCCCGTTCGAAAACCAGCTGTGACCATCCACCATCTGAAATACCAGCCCGTGTGGATCCTTGACAAAAAAATAAGGTTCACCGTGCGGATCATATACAATATCCGTAATTACCTGTGCTCCCTTTGATTTCAATGCATCAAATGTATTCCGCAAATTTTTGCATTTTATACGCGTACCAAAGACTCCCAGATCACCCACTTTAATATCAAAAGATGGAGCCTCCGTATTCCGGCTGGTATATTGCCAGACCTCCACGCCACCGCCACCCTGCAAATTCATAGCCAAAGTTGCCGATCTTTTTTGTACCTTATTTCCGGTGTAACGAGCCATTAATGACGCTTCGGCCTCATCCTGGAATACACGGATGTCCATACCAAAATGATTTTTGTACCACTCAAATGCTTTTTCTTCGTTTGGTGTACCAATTCCTATTTGCTGGATTCCACTAATTATTTTTGACATGAACTACTAAAAATTAAATTCTTAGCTGTTTAAGATAAGAGAAAAAATTATGATGCTTCTTATTGAATGACCAAACTACGGTATGTATTATATTGGAAATTAAAATTGTACCGCTAAAGCTTATTTTTGCTTCGACGCCAATATTCCATTTAATAAAATAACGATTAAACGTATAAAATTATTTGCCAATGAATAATATAATAAAGGAAAAACTTTTTTTGCACTTCAAATCGCAAATTAAGTTATTGGGATTCTTATTTCTATGTAATCTTACTTATAAGACGGTTAGAAATAGTATGGTTGAATGCATGAAACTTTCTTTATACGCCCCTTGCCTGCTTAATAAAACTTCGCCTACGTTAAAATTTCGGTGAACAGGCATTGCATAGTTGAAAGGTGGATTACCGAAGAATATAAGCGTCGGTCGATTTATTGGTCAGCGACTGCAGTTGTCAACGCTATGGGAAGCAAAATATCCCTAAGGGCGACCTTCGACGAAACTCAATATAACATACAGGTTCTTTTTTAATCGTTCCATGCGGAATAAATAAATTTTATACGACTGAAAACTTCGTAACTGATGGTGAAATTATCTGAAAATGAAAAAAAATGGGCCCTGACGGCTACGGTAATCGGTTCCGGCATGGGCTTTATTAACGGCTCGGTGGTAACTGTGGCCCTTCCAGCCATTCAGTCTACCTTTCAGGCCTCTGTCGCCAACATGCAATGGGTGATCAGTGTATATGCTTTTATGCTCGGCACTTTGATTTTAACCGGCGGGGCGCTGGGTGATCATTACGGCCGGAAACGAATTTTCGGCCTTGGCGTTTTTATTTTTCTTCTTTCTGCTCTCTGGTGCGGTCTGGCCCCCCACATTAACCAGCTTATCCTTGCGCGTGCAGGACAGGGACTTGGCGGCGCCTTGATGATTCCGGGGAGCCTCGCTATCATCACAGATGTGTACGAAGGAAAGCAGCGTAGCAAAGCTATCGGCACCTGGTCGGCGGCTACAGCCCTTGCCACGGCAGCAGGTCCACTCCTGGGCGGTATTCTGGTCGATCATTTATCATGGCGGTATATATTTTTTATTAGTGTATCCATGGCTTTTATCGTTTTGGTCATCCTGTATTTGAAAGTTCCGGAGACCAAGGCCGGTGATCCCTCCCGGAGCCTCGATTGGCCAGGTGCCCTGCTGGCTACGCTGGGGCTTGGGTTGATATGTTTTGGGCTTATCGAAGGAGCCAATATTGGTATTGACTATCCCACTGTATTTCTGAGTATACCAACCGGCGTTTTATTGATGTGGGGTTTTGTACGGGTAGAAAAAAAAGAACAGGTCCCGATGGTGCCAATGACCTTATTTAAATCCCGGAATTTTACCGGCGCCAATTTAATCACATTTTGTATATTTTTTTCTTTAGCGGGGGTATTATTTTTAATGCCATTCAATCTTATCCAAGTCCAGGGCTATTCGGCTACGGTTGCCGGTGCAGCCCTTCTGCCTTTTCCTATCCTGGTAGGGGCGTTATCCCGCTCCATCGGCGGACTCATCAATCGATGCGGCCCCCGGCCATTGCTGACAGCCGGTACGCTGTTAACGAGCCTGGGCTTAATGCTTTTGGGGCTTTACGGAGACACTCCTTCGTACTGGACGAGCTTTTTTCCAGCCATAAGTTGTGCTGGTTTGGGCATTGCACTCAGTTTCGCCCCTCTCAATACAACCGTAATGAATTCTGTCAAAGAATCGGTTAAAGGCTCTGCTTCCGGAGTGAAGGAAGCTGTCTCCAGACTCTCGGGGATGCTTTCGGTAGCTCTTCTCGGGGCATTGGCTGTCGGTACTTTTGGCCAATCGCTTACGAGCTTGGTCCGGCATCAACCCATGCCGAAACAAATTGAAAAGCAGGTATTACAACAAAAAAACAAGCTGGCAAAAGTAAATATCCCGCAACAGGCTTCTCCCCGGCTGCAAAAAAAATTAAAAAAAGAGATCCGCCACGCCTTTCTCGGAAGCTTTAAAATTGTCATGTACACTGCAGCCGGGGTTGCATTTCTGGGGGCAGTCAGCGCTGCTTTTGTGGTTGAATCGGAAACAGAAGATCACCGGAAGCTCGAACCTGATTCACTCGTATAGAAAGCTTAACTAACAGCCGAAGACTAATTGCTGATAGCCAATTTTATATAGCCCGAATCGCCTTAATACGCTGCAATACCGTCGGATGAGAATAATTCAAAAATACATAAAACGGATGCGGCGTGAGATTGGAAAGGTTGTCTTTCGAAAGTTTTTTGAGTGCCTCAATCATTGGTTCTTTTTTGTAGGTGGTTGAAGCAAAGGCATCGGCTTCGTATTCATGCCGGCGCGAAATTATCTGCATGAATATCGACAGAATCATGTCGAGCGGCGTATACAACAAACTGAAGAAAATAAGTCCGGCGTAGACTGAGGCCTGTTGCATATAAAACGCACTATACAAGCCGCTGGAATGCAGAAAGATCGAAAGCAGCAGGAACATCACCCCGGTTTGTAAAATACTGGTTACCATATTCATAATGATATGCTTTTTTTTGTAATGGCCAATCTCATGGGCAAGCACGGCCACCAACTCATCGTCGCTGTGATTTTTGATGAGCGTGTCAAACAAGGCAATGCGTTTATTTTTGCCAAAGCCGGTAAAAAAGGCATTGGATTTACTCGATCGTTTGGAACCGTCCATCACATAAATCCCTTCCATTTTAAACTGCACACGGTTGGCATATTCATTTATTTTTTTGCGTAATTCGCCCTCTTCCAGGGGTTCGAAATCATTAAAAAGCGGCATAATCCAGCGCGGCGCTACAAACTGGACGACCAGTGTAAAAGCGGTCACCGCGGCCCATGCATAAAGCCAGGCATAGACAGGAAAAAAGGTGAAAAAGGCCAGAATACCCGCCAGAAGCGGTCCACCGAGTATAATCCCGAGCCCCAGACCCTTTACCATATCAAGCACAAACGTTTTAGGAGTCGTCTTATTGAAACCAAACTGTTCTTCAATCACAAATGTGGAATACAGGCTGAATGGAAGCGATAAAATCATCTTGGCAATTGTCAATATGCCGATATATACGAGCCCCGTTGCGATTACCGGCAAATGCCAGTTGCGTACAATTTGATCGAGCCAGTTAAAACCGCCGGTAAACCAAAACGCAAGCAACACCGCCAAATCAAATGTTGAAGTAAGAATACCAAAGCGTGTGGTCACTTTGGTGTATTCCTGTGATTTGCGATATGTTTCCTCATTATAAACCCCTTCAAATTCATCCGGAAGCTCAGTATCCAGCGACTGGATATTTTTCAAATCGGCTATGAGGTTGAGAATAAAATCAACCCCAAGTGCGACTAAAATGACGATGCTAAAAATATTCATGTGAAATTTAATTTACTTAGTTCTTTGTAATACTTTTTGAACGCTATGATTTACCTGTCCGGTTACCATTGTTTAAGGGTAGGTGAAGGAAACGAAAAGTTACACAAAGTACAACTCATCTTTAAGTATTTATTCATACATTCGCCTTGAAGGATGTGCCATCAAACCTCTTCACCCTTTTCAAAAACGATTACCGCAATCCATATCAAGATGGCCCCCATCCCAATCATTACAACGAGTGAAAGCCAAACAGGATAGTAAAATTTATTCAAAATGGCGCCGCGCATCAGGTCCACGCCATAAGCCACCGGGTCGATATGCGAGAGTATCTGTAGCCAGCCGGGCGCTGTTTTAAGTGGGAAAAGGGCGCCGGACAAAAAAAACATGGGCAACAATACGGCATTCAAGACCACTGGAAACACCTCAGTTGAACTGAAGTTGGTCGCTACGGCAACTCCCATGGCTGAAAAGACCATGCCGCTCATAAACATGAAGAGGATAAATAGCAGAATTTGCCCAAACCCAAAATAAATCCCTACAACGGGAGAAAAAATCAACAACAGAATGCCCTGCACCATCGCCTGCAGGGCCCCGGAACAGACCTTTCCTATGGCTATTGATTGACGTGAAACGGGAGCGACCAGCACCGCTTTGAGAAAGCCGGTCTCGCGGTCAAACACAATACTGATGGCTGCAAAATTAGCGGTGAAAAGAAGCGTTAGCCCAACCACCCCGGGAAAAATATATTTTAAATACTGTCCGCCGCCCAGTTGTGTGGCTGCGCCCAGCCCTGATCCAAGAAGAAAAAGGTACAACAACGGCTGAACCAAATTGCTGACAATACGCATGGGCTGCACCCAAATGCGTTTCATATCACGTAAGATAACCGACCAAAATCCCTGCATCACTTACCCCATTCATTTTTAGCTGATTCAAGATCACCGGGTTGACCATTTTTTAGCTGCCGTCCTGTCAGTTTCAGAAATACGTCTTCCAAACTCGGCTCGCGAATCTCTGCGCGTGTGACTTTTTGCGAAATATCGTGCAAAATATTTGGTAGCAGCGTGGACGGATTCTTCGAAACGATAAGCAGGCCATTCTCACTATTCTCCGCTTCAAGTCCTTGTTCTCTCAGCCAGCTCAAGGCTGACTGATTGTCTTCGGTATCAAGACGGATGAGCCCGCCTCCAATTTGCTCTTTCAGTGATTTTGGCGTGTCAACGGCGATGATATTCCCCTTATCAATGAGGGCAATACGGTCGGCCACTTCGGCTTCTTCCATATAATGCGTCGTAAGGAAAATGGTACTTCCTTTTTGAGCCAGTTTTTGGACTTCCTCCCAGAAATTCCGTCGTGAATCCACGTCGAGGCCCAGCGTCGCTTCATCCAGAAAAAGCAGCTCCGGATCTGCAATAATAGCGCGTGCAAGTTCCAGTTTGCGTTTTTGTCCGCCGGATAGTTTACGCGGCGGACGGTCGGCAAAATCGTTAATTTCGAGCAATTTCAGCACTTCTTCGGCCCGCTTTCCGGCTTCCCTGCGACGGATACCATAGAAAAGCGCCATCAACATAAGATTATCGCGTGCAGAAAGCCGGTCATCCAGTGCCGGCTCCTGAAAAACGATCCCAATTTGCTGGCGAATTTCTTCACGCTTTTTTAGTACATCTTTTCCCAGAACCATAGCCCTGCCGGAAGTTGGGCTTCTGAGCGTGGCAAGAATAGAAAACAAGGTTGTTTTTCCGGCACCATTCGGTCCCAGTAACGCGAAAATTTCGCCTTGCCTGACTTCAAGATCAATGCCTTTCAGGGCTTCGACATCCTCATACTTCTTCCGTAAATTGTTGACTTTAATTACAAATTCCATAGCTCATAAGGTACAAGGATGATCAATTTATTTGAAATTTTATTATCCCATAAAGAAGCTCTAAGCCCTGTTTACATATTTGATACACTGTTTTGAATTTCATCAGAAATTATTTTTGCTTCAGAAATGTAATAAATACAGAATCCTCAATAAAAATTAATCTGCAATGAATATTAATTTCGCTGACAAACATGTTGTCGTAACAGGCGGGACCGGAGCGCTTGGCACGGCTGTTACTGAAAAGCTGATTGAAGCCGGGGCCAGCTGCAGCATTCCCTGTTATGATGAATCGGAGCTGGAAAATTTTAAACTCGAAAGCCATGAGCAGCTATTTATACAGCTGGATGTAGACCTTACGAGTGAGGAGCAAACGCAGGATTTTTTCACTAAGGCGGTCAATCGCCAGGGTCCGCTCTGGGGATCGGTACACATTGCCGGCGGGTTTGCTGCCGCGCCCATTGAACAATTAACTAAAGCGGATTTCATGAAACAGATCAACATGAATCTGGTCACTTGCTTCAATTGCTGCAGAATGGCCGTTAGCCATATGCGCGAACATGGCGGACGTGTTGTAAACGTTTCTTCCCGCCCGGGCATCGAAGCGCGGCATGGCGCTGGACGCGTACCGTATGCCACGAGCAAAGCCGGTGTAGCGGCGCTTACCGAATCGCTGGCGGCCGAGGTCGTGAGCGATGATATCCTCATCAATGCCATAGCACCATCAGTCATCGATACCCCGGCCAATCGAAAATCCATGCCGGATGCTGATTTTGAGAAATGGACGAAACCCAAAGAACTCGCTGCTCAGATTTTATACCTCATCTCTGAGCAAAATACCATCACCCGCGGGGCCGTTGTGCCCGTGTATGGAAAAAGCTGAATTCGGTGAATAGTTAGTAATTGAGAGGAAATAGCAGCATATTCTACATTTATGTAGCGTTATTGGCTGAATACCGATATCGGATGTTAGATGCTGGTTACTGGTATCCGAAATTGGGATGCCAGATACTGGTATCTAAAATTGGGATGCCAGATACTGGTATCTAAAATTGATGTGCATCATAGAAAGAAACAATTATCATATAAATTAATTTAACATTAAACTATCTTCGAAATTTCAAGACTAATTTTTAATGTTAAATTAAAACGATGGATTCAACATTACCCTTACTCGAATCATATAATTTATCTGGACTTGAACTTCCAAACCGGGTCGTTATGGCACCGATGACTCGTAATCGTGCCGGCGACGGCAATGTGCCCACCGAAATGAATGCCAAGTATTACAAACAGCGCGCTTCGGCGGGATTGATTATCTCGGAGGGCACTCAAATTTCACCCCAGGGCGTGGGCTATCCCTGGACGCCCGGCATTCACTCGGATGCCCAGGTCGAAGGCTGGAAAAAAGTCACCGATGCCGTCCATGATGCGGGGGGACGTATTTTTGCACAACTCTGGCACGTCGGACGTATTTCGCACCCGGTATTTCATGATGGTGATCTGCCCGTCGCCCCATCATCCATCAAGCCGGAAGGCGAGGTATTTACGGCCGATGGTATGAAAGAATTTGTAAAACCCCGCGCACTGAAAACCAATGAAATTCCCGGGGTGATTGACGACTACGCCAGGGCTGCAAAAAATGCTATTGCCGCCGGTTTTGATGGCGTGGAAATCCACGGCGCCAACGGCTATCTGATTGATCAATTCATCCAGGATTCAACCAACAAACGTACGGACCGCTACGGAGGAAACATTGAAAACCGGGCCCGCTTTGCACTGGAAGTCACAGAGGCTGTCACCGGGACGATCGGAGCCGATAGAACGGGCATCCGGCTTTCTCCCAGCGGAGAGTTCAACGATATGCACGATTCGAATCCAAAGCAAACTTTTGGTTATCTTATTGATCAGCTGAATCAATTTAATCTCGCATATTTGCATCTGGTTGAACCACTGACCGATGTGAGCCGGATGGAACATTATCCAGATAATGTCGCCGGTTATTTTCGCAATGTGTATGATGGCACCCTTATCACTTGCGGAAATTATGAGCGGGAAAGCGGCATTCGTGTGCTCGAAAATGATGATGCCGACCTTGTAGCGTATGCAAAATTGTACCTGGCCAACCCGGATCTTCCCGAACGGTTTGCCGCCGGGGCCGAATTAAATGAACCGGATCGCGAAACGTTTTACGGTGGCGATGAAGAAGGATACATCGATTATCCTTTTATGAATGAAACAACAATGGCGGAGTCGGCTGGATGTTAGATACTGGATACTGGTTATTGGATTTCAGATACTGAGTGCCGATATCTTCTCATTCCCAAGCGGAGGCCTACTGCGCCCCGTAAGGGATGCTTTGGGCGAACAGAAATATTGAAGCTAAGTAGAACTGCCTGGGACAGAGATAAAAGTCAGATCATTTAGCACTAAAGAACTATCTCTTTATCTGAGCTCGTCATCCTGAGGAACGGGAGGAACGGACTGACGAAGGATCTAAAACCGAGAGCAAGCTATTAACTAAAATTGAAGGGTAAGATTCATTGTTTTCAACACATTCCATCCATACCTGGAATGATATAATATATATTTCTCACTAAATATTTTACTTTAATAATTTAATATAACCAAATAATGCCCCACGGCCTTCATCACATCACCGCCATAGCCGGCGACCCACAGCAAAATGTTGATTTCTATACCGGCGTACTGGGGATGAATCTTGTCAAAAAAACGGTCAATTTCGACGACCCATCCACTTATCATCTTTTTTATGGAGATGCTG
>DASQZL010000143.1:0-2218 GCA_035638715.1 Balneolaceae bacterium | reverse complement strand
AAGCGTAATATTCATATTGGCATTGATATTTGGAGTGAAGCCGGGCAACCGGTTTTTTCTTTTTATAAAGGAATTGTCTGTTATATGGCCAATCATGATCAAAAGGGAAATTATGGTCCTACCCTGGTTATCCGCTACACTTTCAGCGGCAAAAATCTCTATGCCTTGTTTGGACATTTATCAGTAATGACGCTGAATAACATTACCGTGGATAAATCAGTGAGGAAGGGTGAAAAAATCGCCACTATTGGTACCGAGTCTGAAAACGGCGGATGGCCCCCTCATCTTCATTTTCAGTTATGCCGACAGAATCCCGGCAAGGCTGATATGCCCGGAGTGGTGAGTGAAGAAAATCGCGGGCAAGCGTTAAAAAAATATCCCGATCCAAGGCTGGTTTTAGGTCCGCTTTATTGATAGTTAACATACTTTATGAAACTTTATTTTTTAGTTAAAACGAATATTTGGCTTTTCGAAAAATACTGGCAATTGTCCCGTAAAATTCAGTTTTTAAAGCGCGGTCTTCATCATTTTTAATTTAAGATTTATCCTTTATGTCTTCTGACGAACTTGTGGAAATCCGCCATCATATTCACTCTATAGCCGAAGTATCCGGGGAAGAAGACGAGACCTCCTCCTATATCGCAGAAACGCTTGACTCATACGATGCCGATGAAATTACTACAGGTATTGGCGGGAATGGCATTTTGGCTCGCTATCAGGGTGATAAAGAGGGACCAACCGTACTGATTCGTTGTGAGCTTGACGCCCTTCCCATCGCCGAAGAAAATGATTTAGATTATTTGTCCAAAAACGAAGGCGTAGGGCATAAATGCGGCCATGACGGACACATGGCTATCCTGTGCGGAGTGGCCAAAAAATTATCGGAAGAGGATATCTCATTTGGTGAAGTGCTCTTGCTTTTCCAGCCCTCAGAGGAAAACGGGAGAGGAGCGCAGCGCATTCTTGATGACGAAAAATTTGAGGACATTAATCCGGATTATGCTATCGCTTTGCACAACGTCCCCGGCTTTGAAAAGCATAGTATCGTCGTTCGATCGGGTCCATTTGCAGCAGCATCGGTCGGTTTTATTGCGCGTTTGAAGGGGGAGACGGCGCATGCTGCCCATCCGGAGCAAGGTAAAAGTCCGGCTGCCGCTGTAGCCCAATTAATTCAGGGGTTGTCTTCCCTCTCGCAGTTTAACGTATCGATGGACCAGGCAGCCAAAGCGACAATCGTAGAATCTCATATCGGCGAAAAAGCCTTTGGCACCTCACCCGGTTATGGAGAAGTGATGGCTACCCTGCGAACCTACGATGATAATCTGCTAAAAAAACTTCAAAAAAAGGCCAAAGAGCTGGCCGAAGGTGTTGCTAATACTTATGAAGTCAGGTTAAAAACTGAAGAAGATGATCCCTTTTCGGCGACAATCAATGATGACGAAACTATTGAAATTATTCGTTCTGTTGCCGCAGAAAATGATTTTGATATTGTAGAGAAGGAGGCTCCCTTTGGCTGGTCAGAAGATTTTGGTCATATCATTAAAAAATTTAAGGGAGCGCTATTTGGATTGGGTTCCGGAACCGATCAGCCCCCATTGCATGCCGGCAATTATGATTTTCCCGATGAAATTATTGATACGGGCGTGCAAATGTTTATTGGCTTTATCAAAGCCGTAAATAAAGATAGTTGAAATGTTTTTGAGCTTTATAATATGGGGGCAATTCAAATTGATTGAGCTGTAAGTTTTAAAAGCCCCGGCATCAAACAATGATCATAGATATTTAAAATTGATCAGAATATTGAAGGGTCGCATATACTAATAAATAGTTGTAAATTATAATATAATTTATGTTCTCTCCATCACATATTGAATTAAGCCAGTCAGCATTAAAAGAAAATGTCCGTTTTTTAAAAGAATATATTGGCGATGATGTTGTTTTTTGTTCAGTCGTTAAGGGGAATGCCTATGGCCATGGAATAGAAAAATTTATCCCGATGGCGGAGGAATGTGGCATACGTCACTTTGCCGTTTTTAGTGCTGATGAAGCCCGCCTTGCTTGCGAGGCTGCCAATCACTCCGACAGCCATGTAATGATTATGGGGATGATCGGTAATCCCGAAATTGCCTGGGCCATTGAAAAGGATGTCTCATTTTTTGTCTTTGAATTTGACCGTTTACAGGCTGCAGCCGATCAGGCCAGAAAATTGGAGAAGCCG
>DASQZL010000142.1:0-22980 GCA_035638715.1 Balneolaceae bacterium | reverse complement strand
AAGCTCCCCGGGTAGGATTCGAACCTACGACCTATCGGTTAACAGCCGATTGCTCTGCCGCTGAGCTACCGAGGAATAAATACGTTATTTCACAGATCATTTTGCTTTCTAAGCGGGCCACAAATATAATGATTCATCTTATCCTTAGTCAAGCATTTATTTGTATTTTTTTAATAGATTATTTTCTCAAGAATTAGGGCCTTGGCCGCAGCTCCATGTCCGTTATACCTGCATTCAGGAGATTGTAACATTTCAAAGAACCGATCAATCTCCCACTTCCCCTTGCCTACGTTCAACATACTGCCTACAAGACGACGTACCATGTGATGGACGAAGCGATTGGCTCGAATACGATAGGTTATTTTATAGTCATCAATTTGAAAAACCGAATGGTTAATTGTGCAGACTGCATCCTGTCGATTTTCATTCGTTTTCCGGAAATTCACAAAATTATGCGTCCCACAAATCATCCCGGCACAAGTGTGCATGGCTTTCATATCCAGGTCATTCCAAACCATGATGGACAAATTCCTGAGCAGCGGTGCGGGACGTGTAACAATCTGATAGCGATATTGACGAGATGTGGCTTCAAACCGGGCATGGAAATCATCCGGAACTTTTTCCATCTCCCATACACTAATATCGCGCGGGAGTACGCCCAATAACCCATAAAGCAACTTATCTTTATCAATAGGCTCTTCATAGTCAAAATGTGCGACCTGCGCTTCGGCATGGACGCCGCTATCTGTACGTCCCTGCCCTATAACATCAACCGACGTGCGAAGGATACGGCCGAGGGCTTCTTCCACCTCCTCTTCTACCGTGTTGACGTTCGGCTGCCTTTGCCAGCCACAGTAGGCCGTACCATCATACGAGATTGAAATTTTGTAACGCGGCATAACTATCTATTTGAGAAGAAGTCGCAATAAACATCCACGAAATACACCCCAGGCTTCATGATCCATCAGGCAGTATAGATAAGTTCATCCCCCGACCAAAACATTCATTATTGAGCAGACAGGGGAGAATGCCAACGGGATCCTCAATCATCCGATTCGAGACCGTTCCTAAATTTGTGCATGTCGTTTACGTTCACGGTCCCAATGCCGGAAAATGGCAATCCCAAAACCAAACATCACTACAAGTGTACCAAGCCAAACAAGCGAAATGAAAGGTTTTTTCTGGGCAATAATCAAAACCCAGGGCTTTTTATGATTTTTAGAAATCCCGCTGACCTGGAATGTCATTTTTCCACTTTTAGGATCAATTTTTGTGAAACGTACTGAAATATTTTCACCCGCCATTTTTTTAGCCGGTGAGTAACTCCAATTTTTGCCATTTTTTGAGTATATAGCAAAAAGCGGATGTATGACCTTTCCGTTCGTATTAGCCTGGTGGCTTACTTTCAGTGCCGCTTGCACGCCAACAATGGTGCTGTCCGGCAGATTCTTTGTACTGATACGCTTGAAGGATTTCAGCTTAAAATCGAATCCATCTTTGCTAATAGTCTGCCCTTTGGTTAATTGAATCGTTTTAGCTTTTGAGGAATCCTTCGAAACGACGTCACCTACAGGTTTTCCCAGTTTTCGTCGTTTTTGTTCGCGTGCAATTTCTTTATTCTTTCGCTCAACATACGAGCTGCCGGCTACGTATAAATATATATCGCCTGAGAAACCTGCATGCACATCGGGATCAACCGACCAGCTTATTTTTCCACCGGGTGAAGCTTCGGACATCGCGTAAACCTGGGGACGCATTGTGATCCCGCCTCCTGAGCCATGCAGCGGCTGAACTTTAATTAAATATTGCTGTTCACCGGTCCGTGTTTGGTGTTTCAGGGTATACCCTTTGTAGGTTAGTTTATACTCATTATTCACAACTTTTGGAGTATTCAGTTTCAATTGTAAAAAATTTGCCTTCTGGCGAATGGGTTTTCCCTTGGCATCTTTCATTCGTCCGTTTGCCACTTCTGAGTTATAACGGCGCGTTGATGCATCAAGCAAGTTGCTGTTGAACAGTGTGGACGCCATAATACCCAGCAACAGAATACCAAAGCCAACATGAGCAAATGAGCCACCGATGAGTCTCGGCTTTCTTAACAGCAAGCGGACAATAATAAATGCGTTACCTATAATCGCAAAACACCCGGCAAAAAGCAGTCCCAGCGGAAACCAATATTTGATATGAGCAACCAACATGATAATTACCGCCGAGAGGCAAGCCAGTATCACTGACGGTAAAAGATCACGAGCAAGCGATTCGGCATCCTGTTTTTTCCAGAATATATACTGTCCCACGACTGTTAAAAGTGCTGCAATAATTGCCAGCGGATAGCACCAATCATTATAGAAACTGATATTGGGGGGAGTCGGGTGACTGGTAAAGAGCTTTCCGATAATCGGAGAACTTGTACCGATAGATATGACCAGTCCCAGCAGAAAGAGCACCATCGCGCCGGAAAACGTCATAAATTCCCTGGTGAGAAAGCTGTTTTCTCCATGGCTTTGTGGTAAGTCTTTATAGCGATATGCAAAAAGACCGACGCAGATTCCAATCATTATCAGCATAAAAATGAGCAGCTGATTGTACAAGCCGAGATCAACGAAACTGTGCACGGATGAATCGCCCAAAATACCCGAACGAGTTAAGAACGTTTCGTACACAACGCCCACATAGGCCAGCAACGCAAAAACGATGGAAGCTTTTTGGGACGTATTATTTTTCTTTTGAACAAGCATGATATGGATACCCGCTGTGCCCAGCAGCCAGGGCACCAACGCTGCATTTTCGACGGGATCCCAAGCCCAGAATCCCCCGAATGAGAGGGTTGTATAGGCCCAGTAACCACCTAAAAGCAAAGCAGTTAACAGACATAAATTAGCACCGAGGGTCCAGGGCAGGGCCGGTTCAATCCATTCATTGTATTTTTTTCGCCACAATGCCGCCATTGCAAAACAGAACGGGACGGACATAAGTGAAAAGCCGAAAAAGAGAATGGGCGGGTGGATAACCATAAATGGGCTCTGCAACAATTCATTCAGCCCTTTGCCGTCGGGTGGAACATAATGGGGATTGGCTTTAATAAAGGCCGCATTGGGCATCGCCTCGGCAAGCGTCCGGAAAGGAGACGAGCCGATAGTGAGTCCGCCGATATGAACACCAATAATCATCGAAAGCAGGAATGCCTGCGTAAGCGCCATGAAAAAAAGCACGGGACCGCGATAGGGTTTGCGGGTCCACCGCATCAGGCCAAGACTCACGATAACAGTGAAGAAAATCCAGAGCATAAAACTGCCCTCTTGGCCACCCCAAAATGCGGATATCAGATACTTAAGCTGCAGGCTGCGGCTGGTGTAATCAAATACATAATAATATTGAAACTGATGAGTCAGAATAAGCCGCAGCAGAAGCCCCGCAGCAACAGCGATGAGAATTCCTTCCGCTCCTATCAGCCAGCTTGACAGGCGAAACAAACGGTCATTACCATTTCGCGCATAGAAAAAATAGCCCAGCCCTGCCAGCAGACTACAGACAAAAGCAACATCAATCAGGACTTTTCCGATCACTCCAATCATAAAACCACACCTAATTTAACCATGTAAAATACAGATTGGTAACAAATCAAAAAACGTATACCGTCGGACCTTAATCGCTTATAGCTGTCAATACAAACTTGCTTTTTTACCCTTTGCCGATTGCGCCTTTACTTCTTTTGGCGTGGCTTGATACTTTGAAGGGCATTTCATAAGCATATCACTTGCATAAAAAACGCCGTGATGCATCTGGCCGGTCACCACCAGTTTTTTTGCCTTTTCAAAATTATTGGGTTCAGGCTTTGGATACACAACTTTTCGCACATCTCCCTTTTGGTCTTTCATATAAAAGGTAAATTGCTTTTTCTTGACAGAAAACCCAGAAGGTTTTGATTTTTTCCAGGTACCGACTACATGTACTGTTCCATCGTTTTTCGCAGCCTTAAAATTCGTATAAGTACTTATGCTATTGCCAAAATTTACCATCAGTAGTGAAGTAAATCCGATAATAGCCGCGACGCCAATAATCACTTTCAGTTTCATGAATTACTATCTTTTGAATTCTGATTTACCCTTTCTTCGAGTTTCGTAATTTTCCGATCTGTGCGAATAACGAAAAATAGCAGCACAAACCAGATAATTAAACTTGCACCGAGAACGATAAAAATGAGATTATGTGAGGCCATCATACTAATAAAAGGACCACCATTCTGTACAGACTGTGCTCCATGCCATTTGTGCGCAAAACTGCTGGAGCTTAAAGAATCCGCTCCCGATGCATGTTGCTGCAGAAGTATTAATAATTGTATCATTATGCTGAACGTTCAATCTTGTGTTTAATTCTCTTATATCTCAGCCCGATATCATTTAACCAAAACGCAAGGGCTATAAAGCCAATTACAGCCGGATAGAATACATATCGAAGTTGTGGTGCAGTCATCTGGCTGAAAGCGGGATTCCCATTTGCACCCGGGTGGAGACTTGGCAATTGCCGGGGAATGATATAAAATAAAAACGGCACTGTTGTGGCTGCAAAAACATTAAAAACGGCTGAAATTTTTGCCCGTTTCTCCGGGTTGTCAAAAGCCATGCGGAGCACAAAGTAGGCAACATAAATGGTCATACCAAGTGCCGCCAAATTCATCTTGGGTTCAGAAAACGTCCACCATGTGCCCCAAGTGAATCGAGCCCAGAGTGAACCGGTAAGCAGCCCGCAAACGCCAAATACCAACCCTACCTGCGTTATCATTGCGGCTTTGCGGTCCGTATCAATCTTACCATCACTCAAGTATTTAATACTGTAAATGAATCCGGTAAAAAAACAAACGGCCATGGTGAACCACATGGGCACATGCAACAGTAAATTGCGCGATGATTGTTTAAGAATGGCAATATTTGGCACAGGAATTAAAAAACTTGCAATAATAACACCTGTCAGCCAAAAAGCAACGATATATTTCCATGCTTTCATGGACGAATCTTTATTTGGATTATTAATTTAATTGTAAATTTATAGCTTTATTCAACTATTAAACGCTTAAAATATTGGAAAAAATTTCAAAATAACCATTAAACGGTCAAATATTCTACCAAATTGAACCATTATCAAAGATACAAAAAAACGAGTGGAAAACTCGAAAAAAACATATCTATTTTATTGAATTTGGTCGATGATACAATTATAATTTAAAGTCTATATGAACAAATACAGGTTTTTTAATGGTAAATGTAGATCAGCAGGAAGAACGTTTTATCCTCCGACCAAGCTGGAAATATTTTTTCTTTTCATACATATTTTCATCGCTGGCGATTTTACTTGCAGGCGTTGGCATTGTTTTCCTTTATTATTTGCGTAAAAAGCATAAAGCCATTCGCTATTTCATAACAAATAGCCGAATAACGGCTATCGATGAGAAATATAAACACAATGTCGATTTAACAGATATCGGAGATATTGAATTAAAACAGACCTGGCTGCAAAAAAAATTAGGCATTGGGACCCTCCTGCTGCATACCTCGGCTTCGAATATGGAAATAGCCGGGATAAAAAATCCGGAGAAATACAAAAGAATTCTTGAACAGGCCATTCGTTCTCAACAGAAACAGGAAAGCCAGCATCGAGAAGTAAAAAGCAATGAACCTTCCTACCATCCCGGAACGATGGAAAAAATTGATTATCTGACGGGACTTTGGCAACAGGGACTCATCTCGGATAGCGAGTTTAAAAAGGAACGCAAGCGCTATGAATGAACAATACCTGATTCAGCAAAAGCTGATACTCTAATAAACGGCAAACAAGGATAACAGTATAGCTTGCAAAAACTACAGTGTTTTCTGGTAATATTTTATTCCACGCCTGTACTTCCAAAGCCGCCGGCTCCGCGCTCTGTTTCCGGCAGGTTTTCCACTTCTTTAACGTGGCATTGTTGCACAGGTGCAATCACCATCTGGGCTATGCGATCGCCATGATTAATAATGAATAGCTTTTCGCCAAGATTCACAGCCAGCACCTTAACTTCACCGCGGTAATCGGCGTCGATCGTGCCTGGTGCGTTGAGCATGGTAATGCCGTTGCGCCATGCCAGTCCGCTTCGGGGACGAATTTGCGCCTCGAATCCCGCGGGAAGGGCCATCTGCAAACCAGTGGGAATGAGCTTGCGTTTTCCCGGTTGTAATTTGATTGGATTTTCAAGCGCCGCCCGGATATCCATTCCCGCGGCAACTTTGGATTCGTAGGAAGGCAGCGGTAAATCCCGTGCGTGCGATAATTTTTTAAATCTAAGGTCAATCATATTTTAATAGGTCAATTTTGTTAACAGCATTTATTAATAGAGCTGTTCAATTCAATGCTTAGCGGCGACACTGTAATAAATTAAAATCCGAAAATAATTTTTCTCTGCGCCAAAATACAATTTTAGCATAAACATTTTAACTTTAGTCAAAGAGATTTAGATAAAAACATCCTCCGATGCCTGGTCGGCAATTTAAAAAAGTGGATACCCGCCTTGTTTCAGATACGTAATTTAATAGCAAATTTATTTGCTGTCCCCATCTTTTTTGGCAAAAAAGGTAGCCCGAAACGCCTTTTTTTGTTAGCCCGCTTCTGCTATCATAAGAGTAATTTTAGATATTTTTACGTATATTTGATGGCTTCCTCAGGGTCTTTTATTCATTATTTTTGATTACTTTTTTCGAGGAATTCATGAAAATTCATACGATTATTCTCTTAGGATTTGTTTTTTGTTTGTCATTGTTGTTCTGCACACAATGTACGACAAACAAATATCAGCAGAAATTCAGGAACCGGGCTCTTCAGGCTCCTTCCGGTATTCAAGCACTGGATGCCCGCGGCAAGCACAAGAAAAACAGCGAAACAGACCCTTCCGACTGGCAAACCGCTCCCGATTTCTCCGGATTATTTGAAGTCACCACCCCGGCTCACCCCAACCCGGTATCATATAATGCAAAATTCAGGATTTTGATAAATGTGAAAGCCAATGATGCTATAAAGGGGTTGTACATCTATGCTTATCAGCAGCCCAATGAATTGCAATCGGCACAACCGCTCAAAATTTTTCAGCAAACGCTTCTACCGGGGTTCAAATCCATTACTCTGAGTCCGCAGCAATTTGCCCAGGGCAGCGGCACCAGCACGATCGGTAATATTTACCGGATCATTTTTCTGGATCGCCAGCAAAGGGTCATCACCTATGGCGACGTGCGGGTGAAATAGGTTGTTTATGAAATACTTCACCGCTATTTTGTAGATTCCCTGGAAAGTGCTTTGTCATCATTGATAATGAAATGCGCTGTATTTTACTTTTTTACACTTGGTATTACGTTGAACATGTCAAAGTCGAACTTCCGTGTTTTCGCTTTCGGCTTTAAATTATCAGATCATGGAACAGCATAAAATTACATCCTCAGAACACAGCATTCTGGATCAGTTGGTATTTCCAGAGTCTTTCGCCAAAATTATGGAAGAGACCGGTCTGCCTTATGGTGAATTACGGGATGATTTGATCAATCTGCTCAATTTCGGTTTCATCGAAGCGTTCGAAGATGACGATCGCCGTGTCACCCCATCAGGGTTTTACGATGCCGACAACTTGCAGGATTTCACGTTCCGGGCGACCAGCAAAGGACTTTCTGCAATTTAATTCTTGCCGGATATGAAAAAATTTGAAGCGACAATCAACGATCAGCCCATTAAACTCCAGATCGATGCTGATAAAGGCTTATTTCAGATCGATGATAGCTCTCGCGACTATACGTTTCATAAACAAAATAATGGGCGGCGATTGCTGCGCATCGGTCATACTCTCTATAAAATAGATGACGTCACCATCAACAACCGGATGGTGGAATTTACCCTGAACGGTCGGTGGTGCCGGGTCGCGGTGCGTGATGAACGCGACCTGCTGCTGGACGAAATGGGATTTAAAACGGCCGCGGAAATCGGTGAAGGTGAACTGAAAGCGCCGATGCCGGGCAAGATTCTGGAAATTATGGTTAAAGAGGGCGATGAGGTTGAGCGGGGGCAGCCCGTTGCCATTCTTGAAGCCATGAAAATGGAAAATGAACTAAAGGCCCCGGTTGCCGGCGTAGTGAACTCCGTGGATGCCGCCGTCAATGACTCACTGGAAAAAGACGCATTAATCTTAGAAATAGAAGCCCGTGGATAAATTTATTATTGAGGGTCCGACCCCTTTAAACGGAACCATACCAATCAGCGGATCTAAAAATGCGGCCATGCCCTTGATGGCAGCGGCCCTGCTGTGCGATTCTCCCACCACGATTACCAATGTTCCCAAGCTCAAGGATATCTATACCTTTAACAAGGTGATACGCGCTACGGGAGCCACAGTGGATTTCGATGAACACAGCAATGAATTGTACATCAATCCAGAAAATATCAATCACCTGGAAGCTCCCTATGATCTGGTTCGTAAGATGCGGGCCTCCTTTTATATGCTGGGAGCTCTTGCCGGACGATTTGGTGAAGCCAAGGTATCACTGCCCGGCGGTTGCGCCTGGGGCCCGCGGCCGGTAGACCTGCACCTGAGCGGTATGCGCGCGATGGACATCGACATTCAGCTCGAAGACGGCTATGTATATGCTGATGCGCCTGAATCGTTGCCGGAAACAACTTTTACACTTGATCCAAGCAGTGTGGGCGCGACCATTAACCTTGTGTTGGCTTCCGTATTGCGAGCGAAAAAATTTGTGCTTAAAAATGCGGCCAAAGAACCGGACGTTGTACTTTTATGCGAAACCCTGAAAAAAATGGGTGCAAATATTGAGGGCAGTGGCTCCGACACGCTAACCATACAGGGTGTTGACAGCCTGCATGGACTTACGGTTCATAATGCTCCCGACCGTATTGAAACAGGAACTTTTATGATTGCCGGCGCCATGCATCCCGATTCTGAGTTGACCCTGACCGGCACTGATCCCGAAGACCTGGGCGTATTTCCCGACTATGTTCGCCAAGCGGGTATCGGGTGTGAAATCGATGAGACAGAAATCCATATTAATGCTCCTCAAAATATTAAGCCCGTACCCATAAAGACTGCCATTTATCCCGGCTTTCCCACTGATTTACAGGCCCAGTGGTGCACAATGATGACACAGGCGGCCGGTTCCTCATCCGTTACCGATACTATTTACTACGACCGTTTCAGCTACGTGCCCGAACTGATACGTCTCGGCGCCGACATCGATGTCAAAGAAAACAAGGCTGTCATTAATGAAAAAACGCCACTAAAAGGAGCAGCCGTGATGAGCACGGATTTGCGTGCCAGCGTCAGCCTGGTGCTGGCCGGCATGGCTGCCAAAGGGACGACCAACGTCTTGCGGGTTTATCACCTGGATCGCGGTTATGAAGACCTTGAAGAAAAGCTGACCTCGGTCGGTGCCCGCATTCAGCGCGTCGATCAGGATGCGTGAATCAGGATCTGCATCTTTGCAGCGACTCCTCAATCGTTCTTTTCCTTCTCTCTCTGCATCCAAAGCAGAGTGAAGGAATTGCGTTCCTGAGCCAATCCGAAGCCAAATAAATTAAAAAATTGCACTGTCATGTTGGTTCCGATGCCAAATGAGTGAGAAATCTTCGTTTGTTGGGCGTTTCGAGAACGCTTAATAATTTTCAGCTTAAGTACAGAATAACTTAACTAAAAGATTATGGCACGGATTATGTTAGCGATAGTACAATATTTCTGCCATCGATTCCTCATTTTACCCACAGCAAAAATTCGATTTACATTAATACTAAACTAATTGTATATTAGTTAATATAGTAAAGCATAAAAAACTGATTTTATACAGATATTTATCTTGAATTTACAAATATTTAAATATTTCCTGATTTCAGTGGTTGCCTGCCTGCAAAATTTTATCAGGAAGGCAAAGAAATCAGCAGAGTTAACGTTTTTTGCCTGCCAATACGAGAATTTTTTATCCCCCCATTCGTTAACCTATAAATGGGATGTTAAAAATTCTGGCAATTTTATTAGATGGAATGAGAATATTAATGCTGCGGTTGCCTTATCTCCGCCCGATGTAAAAAATGGAATTATTTCTGGCTTTATGAATCGCTATAGCTTATACAATTTGCTATTGGAATGCACGGAGACCGGCAGCTGCATCAAACTGGTATTATTCAATGGAAAATCAAATCATAATTCACGGTTCCGGCAATCAGAACCGTATTGCATTACTTGAAGATGGAGAATTAGCCCAACTTTTCATAGAATCAGATCAAAACGAGCGAACTGTCGGTAATATTTATGTCGCCAAAGTGCATAAAGTAATGAGCGGCATACGTGCAGCCTTTATTGATATGGGGACTCCCAAGGATGCATTCCTGCACTTTTCGGATGCGGGTGATCATCTGAGGAACTATATTCAGATGCTCAACGGGCCGGACGCCATTAAAAAGAACGTCCGCAAGGAACTTGACGATATAAATTTCGACAAACTGCCCAATCATGAAAAGCAGGTTTTTGCCGGGAAAATGTTACAGCCGGGTCAAAAGCTGCTCGTCCAGATTGTAAAAGAGCCTATCGGCTCCAAGGGGCCGCGCATTTCAACCGACATCACGATCGCGGGGCGCATGCTGGTGCTCATCCCCATGGGTGAATATATTGCAGTCTCAAGGAAAATTAATAACAATAAAGAACGTCGGCGACTCAAGAATATCGTCAGTTCCATCTTGCCTGACGATTTTGGCGTGATTATTCGCACGGTAGCTGAAGGACAATCGAAAAAGGCTATCGAAGAGGATATGCGCGACGTGCTCAAAAACTGGGAGGAGATCCTCACAAAGCTGAAGACCGCCGAACCTCCCGAGCTGCTTTACAAAGATCTGGGCATGACCGAAAGTCTGATTCGCGATCTTTTTGCCAAGCAGTATGACCGCATACTGATTGATGACCCCGGCATGTTTAACACGATCAAATCGTATGTCAGTCAGGTGGCTCCACAAATGCTTCCCAATGTGGAACTACACAAAAGTCGGGAGCATATTTTCGACTACATGAATATTGCCAAAGACGTGGACTCGATTTTTAGTCCGCGTGTGCGAATGCCCTCCGGCGGGTACCTTATTTTTGAGCAAACGGAGGCGATGTATGTGGTTGACGTGAATTCGGGGCCTTATGCGGCAAAAAAGACGCAGGAAAAAAATTCACTGAAAACAAATCTTGAGGCAGCCCGCGAGGTTGCCAAGCAACTGCGGCTGCGCGACATCGGCGGGATTATTGTGGTGGACTTTATCGACCAGCGCAAGAGCAAAAACAAGAAGAAAATTTATGATGAGCTGAAAAAAGAATTCAAAAAGGATCCTGCCAAAACAAATGTTATTGGCATGAGTGATTTTGGAATAGTGCAAATAACCCGGCAGCGCATCCGACCCAGCGTGGTAAATTCTGTTTCCAACGTTTGTCCGACCTGCGGGGGAACCGGAACGGTGGTAACGCGCAATACCATTATTGCCGATCTGGACGCCTGGTTGAGTAAATTTGCCAACAATACACCATACCGGGCGGTCGATATTTACATCAACCCGTATTTAAAGTCGCATTTGGAAAAAGGGTTTTTCAGTCAGCGAAGAAAATGGATGTTCCGCTATTTATTGAAGATCACTCTTGTTGAGGATGAAACGGCCTCACTGAATGAATACAAAGCTACGTTGGCCGGCTCTGACATAGACATCACAGATGCCGTCATGCAAAATAAAGATCTTGACAAACTCATTAATGAAGAAGAGGAAAATCCGGAGACGGAAGCTTATCGCCGGAATTCAGGAAATTTGGATTATTATACCAAAAATCGCGATGAACTTCCGCCTCGTCCCTCATCTAAAAAACACCACAAAAAACATTCCGGGCACAAGAGTAAAAAATCCAAATCTTATAACTAATTTTATCACTATAAATAAGTTACACATTTTTATATGAGCATACCCTCTTTAAAGGCAACGACCGTTCTTGGTATCATACATAACGGAGAGGTCGCCATCGGGGGCGATGGACAGGCCACTATGGACAAAACTGTCATGAAGGCTACAGTTCGCAAGGTACGAAAATTATACGGAGGTGAAATTGTAGCTGGTTTTGCCGGTTCCACAGCCGATGCGTTTACGCTGTATGAAAAATACGAAGAGAAGCTGGAACAATATAACGGCAGTTTAGAACGCGCTGCTGTTGAAATGGCCCAGGATTGGCGCAAAGATAAATTTTTACGCAAGCTTGAAGCCCTTCTGATCGTTATGAACAAGGAACAGGGTTTGCTTATTTCCGGTCAGGGTGACGTCATCGAACCGGATGATAATATCCTGTCGATTGGCAGCGGTGGGTCTTACGCACTGGCTGCAGCCCGGGCCCTCAAAGAGGATGCCCCTGAACTTTCTGCCAGAGAAATTGTTGAAAAATCCCTGAACATTGCAGCCGATATTTGCATTTATACAAATCACAATTTGAGTTTTTTAGAAATTGAATAACACTATTTCCAATGCCACAACAAGTGATTAAAGAAAAGAACTTAACGCCTCAGCAAATCGTAGAGGAACTGAACAAGTACATTATCGGGCAGAATGAAGCCAAGCGTTCCGTTGCCATTGCGCTTCGGAATCGCTGGCGGCGCATGAACGCCGATGAGGAAATACGCGATGAAATTTTGCCGAATAATATCCTGTTGATCGGGCCGACCGGCGTGGGAAAGACAGAAATTTCGCGCCGCCTTGCCAGCCTTGCCAATGCTCCATTTATCAAGGTTGAGGCTTCAAAATTTACGGAAGTTGGCTATATGGGACGTGATGTGGAATCAATGATCCGCGACCTTACAGATATAGCCATCAACAAAGTAAAGAAGGAGATGCAGGAGCGGGTCAAAGAAAAAGCAAAGAAAATAGTTGAAGACCGCATCCTCGATATCCTTATTCCGCCTGTTCAGGATTCAAATCAGAACGGTACGGGTTTTAACGGCAACGACGGTGATTTTGACCCCGACCAGGCGACCGATCAGGAGTTGAACAAACGCACACGTGAAAAATTTCGGCAGAAATTGCGTAACGGCGAGCTCGAGGACCGGGAAATTGAAATTGAAGTTCAATCCAATAATGCCCCCATGATGCAGGTATTCGGTCCTCAGGGCGGCATGGAAGAAATGGGCGTAAACCTGCAGGACATGCTGGGCAATATGGCGGGCAATAACACAAGTACAAGGCATGTAACCATCGAGGAAGCCCGTGAAATCTTGCTGGATCAGGAAGCTGAAAAACTTATCGATCACGATGTTGCGGTCGAAGAAGCAATTGAGCGCGTAGAACGGCAGGGCATCGTTTTTATCGATGAAATTGACAAAGTTGCCAGTGACAGCAGTGATGGTAAAAATGGCGGCGGTGCCGATGTAAGCCGACAAGGGGTTCAGCGCGATATGCTGCCTATTATTGAGGGCACAACGGTAAAAACGAAATACGGAATGGTTCAAACCGAACACATTTTATTCATCGGGTCCGGAGCCTTTCATGTATCCAAACCGTCGGATATGATCCCTGAACTTCAGGGACGCATGCCTATCCGTGTAGAACTGGATTCACTCACCGAAGAAGATTTCTTTGATATTCTCACGCTGCCCAAAAATGCATTAACCAAGCAGTACCAGGCGATGCTTAAAGCTGAAGGGGTGAATATTGAATTCACGGATGATGCCATTCGCGAAATAGCCTCCATTGCTGCTCAGGTAAATAATCGTGTTGAAAATATCGGCGCACGCCGCCTCCACACGATTCTTTCGACGCTGCTTGATGAGCTTTTATTCGCCGTTCCAAATGACATAAGCTCCGGCGATATTACCATTGATAAAGAATATGTCAACAAACAATTGGATGATCTGGTTAAAGATAAAGACCTCAGTCACTACATTCTCTAATTCTTTGACAATGATTGCACGATTATAATCGTTTTTAATTAAAATGTTTTACAATTTTTTAACAAGAGATTTGAATCAAATTGTTTGCAATATCATATTATAAAGGATATTATCTTTCCGAATTTTTTTCACTTAGTACTAATATAATTTAAACTTAATCATGAATCTGCGAAAATTTATTGCACCTAATCTTGCCATTCTTGTCGTTCTCTCTGTTTTTTGGTTTGCCGGCATTGATCCCGTTAAGAAGCCAAAAAACGATCACAAAATTAACATCCAGAAATATGCGCAGGTTCAACGCAAGATTTTGGATAATTATGTCGATAAGGTGAATCTCGATAAACTTTATGAGCAAAGTTTGAAGGGATTTGTAGCTCACCTGAAAGATAGTACTGCGAACATTAAAAATACGCCTCTTGATACGACCTTCAGCAGCCTTCACCTCAAGGGATTCAGGGAAGCTGTAAGCAAGTTTAACAATGCCTATCAATATATGGCTCAGCATTTCCCAAACGCGAATATGGATAAACATACCGTTGGGGCCATCCGTGGGATGCTGAATATGTTGGATCCGCATTCCATTTATATCAAAGCTCAGGAAAGCCAGCAAATTGCACAGCGATTCAGAGGAAAATTTCAGGGCATTGGCATTTATTTTACCATCCCTCAAGATACTATTACGGTAACCTCAACCATTGCGGGCGGACCAAGTGATAAAGTGGGGCTTCAGTCTGAAGATCGTATTGTTGACATAAATGACAGCAATGCCGTCGGCTTCAGCATACAGGATGTGCGTAATGCACTGCTCGGTCCAAAAGGGACCAAAGTAAACGTTACGGTTAAACGGCCGCACGTTAATCATCTTCTTCATTTTACAATTACCCGCGCCGAAATACCCATTTATACAATCGATACGAGTTATATGCTTAACAATAAAACGGGATATATTGAAATTAACCGTTTTGCAGCCACTACGCACAAGGAATTTATGCAGGCTGTACACAAGCTTCAAAAGAAAGGGATGAAACGACTGATGATTGACCTGCGGGGCAATCCCGGTGGATATATGAGTCAGGCTATTAAGCTTGCTTCAGAATTTTTCCCGAAAGGCACCAAAATCGTTTCCACCAAAAGCCGTCATCTGAGATATACCGATACGTATTACTCCCGAGATGCCGGCAGTTTGCAGCATATCCCTCTTATCGTACTGGTTAACCGCGGTACTGCTTCGGCCAGTGAAATTTTCAGCGGGTCCATACAGGATCATGACCGCGGAATCATTGTAGGGCAACGAACCTTTGGCAAGGGGCTGGTTCAACAGCAATATGGACTGGTTGATTCAAGCAAAATACGTGTCACCATTGCACGCTATTATACGCCTTCCGGACGCCTGATACAAAAACCTGTAGCCGGTGGCAAACCGCAATATGCCTGGAAAATCCGACCGAAAAGTGCCGTCAAAGATGTAAAACAATATCTCTCCAATATTCCTGACTCGCTTGTTTATCATACCGATGCCGGCCGGGTTGTGTACGGCGGCGGTGGTATTGTACCCGATCATATTGTCCAAGAGGACACTTCAAGCGTCGGAAGATTAATTAATTATATACAAGCCAAGGAAATTGGATTACAATTTGCAAATGATTACCTGACTGAGCATGGTAAAAAGCAATTCAGTGCCAAATGGAAAAACAATTACAATGGATTCCGCAAAAATTTCCACTTTGAGCCTTCTGCCTTTGACAAGGTTCTGAAAATGCTCCAGAAAAATGATGTGAACGTTTCGGATACGCTCTCAAAACCGTATATGTTTAAATCCGATAAGTTTTATATGACCAGAGATTATTATAAGAAAGCACAAAAGAAGATCGGTGGCGTTCTGAAAGCGGATATAGCACGAGATATCTGGGGGCAAAAAAAGTATTATCCCATCATCAACGATACATTTAATCATACCATTAAAGCAGCGATGAAATTCTGGAATCAGGCCAAAAACTTTGCTGAAGGCAAGGTTTCTCTAAAAGATCAGAATCGATTTGTCGTTAATAATGACAAAAACAAAAAACATCATAAATGATAGTGGCTTAAAGCCGTTACGACCGCCGTCTCCGCCCGGAGGCGGTTCGGTCCTAATGAGACCATTTTGCCATCCCGCTGCTTTATAATATGATCTATTTCGGACGGAGAAAATCCCCCTTCCGGGCCTATTAAAATTATTGAATTGGAGTGGTCGGATGTCTGTTCATTGACAGACGCATCCGCTGATTGATGGGCGACAAGTATGTCCCGTTCCCGGTAATGCTTGGCAAGCTGTTCAAGATTTTTAAAAGCCTGCAATTCCGGGCGCCATGCCTGCAAACTCTGTTTCATCGCCGATAAAGCAATAGCGTTCAGGCGGTCGAGCCGTATATTTTGCTTAACGGTGTATTCACTACGAAAAAAGGCTATCTTTTTGACCCCTAATTCAACCGCTTTTTCGACAGCAAATTCCAGGCGATCCCGCTTTTTTATGATTCCCATCCCTAAAATGACATTCGGCTGCGAATTTTTATCGGGCACATAATTTTGGATAATGATTCGCACTGATTTATCAGCAACAGATTGAACCTCTCCTTCATACCATCCGCCCCGGCCATCAACCACGACGATATCATCTCCGACCCCGTAACGCAATGCCCGGGAAGCATGAATGGCTTCCTGATCGCGCAGTTCAATAACGTTATCCCCTATTTGTACAGGTGGAGCGTAGAAAATATTATCCATTGATCAATTTTTTTCGTGTGCGTGCTGTTAAAAATAAACTTAAATCAATTCACTTCCTGCCTCAGACAAAGTATTTCTTCTTTAGAATACCACTTCAAGTTTCTAAAAACTGATGGTCATCGCGATAGTTGTTCACTGTTCAGAACGACCACCTTAGTATTTTAACTTCACGAATATCTTTTAGGGAGCTTTGCGCCACAGGCATGCTTTGGGCACAATACCAAAGATTTGGTCATTCCGAGGATACCGACAGCTGTCGGGAGACGAGGAATCTCAAATATGGTTGATGATAATCCCTTTTCAACGTCGATAAACGGTATTATCACTTGAGCACTTGTGCCGGCTACTGTCGGCGTTCCTCTACCGAAAACATTCGGGATCGAAATGACACATGGTTCTGCAAAACCTTTTTTAGTCAAAATTCTCAATAATTTCTGGGTTCAAATTCAGTTTTACCCGTTTTAAGCATGCGTTTTACATAGGGCTCGCACATCTGACAATCGCAACTGCATATTTCCCGGGCTTGAAGCTCTTCAATGCTATCAATTTGATGCTTATTTGCATAGTTCCTGATCTCTTCAAAGCTACGTTCATTGCAGATGCATTTTGTGACAGCCATACTAATATCTTCGTATTTATTATAACTTTATAATAGAAGGTTTTGAAAAAGCCAAAAAGTTATCCTGAATTTTTAGTCCCGAACTTGTTTCTGGATCTATGTTTAAAGGCTATAAAACCAACATAAAATTCTGAAACAAGTACAAAATGACATAAGTAGGTGCTTTTTCAGAGCCCTCTTATATTTATTCCTGCTTAAAATGCTTGCCCAGCTTAAGACCCTGCTCCTGGTAATTACTTTTTATATCGGCTCCATAAGTGTATTCCGGGATTTCCGTGTTGTACTCAAATTTCATGCGGCAAAAGGTTTGTCCGTCTTCGATTAAAAAAGGTACATCATGCGAGCGGACCTCCAGCACTGCACGTGCCCCCTTGTCTTCCGGTCCAATTCCAAAGCCACTGTCAAAAAAACCGGCATAATGCGTGCGCAGCTCCCCGGAACCCGTATCGTAAGGAATCATTTCGGCGGCCAGATGTCTGGGGATACGACAACGCTCTTTTGAAGCGAAAATATAGAATGCCTCTGGCTCTAAGATAAGATGATCGCCCGGCCGGGCATGAACAGGCTCCCAAAAATCATTGATTTCGTAAAAGTCAATCTTGTCCAGATCGATGAGATCGCGGTGCTTTTTGGCTTTGTAGCCCACGAGCGAACCTTCATCATCCTGCAGGTTGACACTCATAAACAGCCCGTTATTAACTTTGATCTTATCCAGGTCGAGCGGTGAGCCATCACTGCCAATTAACAGCGGATCGGCATCGTGCAGGCGCAAAATATCCTGGTCAGACATGAGCGTGTATCCATGCCGGATGCGCAGTTGATTCAGTCGCTGGCCGGTTCGCACTTTTACCGGAAATGATTTGGGGACCACTTCAAGAAATAATTTCCCCCTGTAGCCCGAACGTATTTCCTCGAACCGGTGTGAATAGTCGGTGACAACGCGGGTAAAAATATCAAGGCGACCTGTGGTACTTTTGGGGTTGGCTTTGGCCGTAAGCGGTTGTTCTGATACCACCCGTCCCCTGCCCTGCGCATCATCGTCGGCTTCCTCAAAAAGCGGCTGTTGAGAGGGCATGTGGCGCGGCAAACGAAGCGATTCCAACAGCGGAATGATATAAACACAGTTCGTCTCCAGCACGGCACCATCCTTTATAGAAAACTGATACTGCTGAAGTTTATCCAGCTTGTCAAAAACGGATTCATCTTCAGGGAGGAAGCTGCTGCGCACCCGGTAGGCTATTTCGCCCAGCCGTAAATCAATCGAATTGGGCTGAAACTGATCATCCTGGATTGGATATTTTTTCCCCGCTGTAATGATGCCCGCCTGATGCAGCGATTTTAACTTTTGAACAGGCAGAATACCTTTGGTTCGCAAATTTATGGTATTTGATGAGTTACTCATACTTTTTTATTAAAGCTAAATGGAATTTACTGCATTCAAATTTATTTCAATTCCGCTCTGGCCATCTCATGAATTTTCTTCCATTCGGCCTCGGTAACCGGCGTAATGGAAAGCCGAAAACGTTTCAATATGACCATTTCCTGCAATGCCGGTTCTTTTTTGATAGCGTCGCGCGTGACCGGATTTTCAAATTTCTGGATGAACTTCACATCAACAAGCTGCCAGGTAGGGTCTTCTTCGCTGCTTTTTTCATCAAAATATTTTGAGTCGGGATCGAACTGGGTAGGATCCGGATAAGGCTCACTGGCGACTTCCATCGTTCCTACAATTTTTGGCGGGCGCACATTTGAGTGATAAAAAAGGATCTTGTCTCCCACCTTCATATCATCACGCATGTAATTTCGCGCCTCGTAATTTCGAACGCCATCCCACGGTTCTGTACCTACTTCTTCCAAATCATCAATACTAAAGGCGTACGGCTCCGATTTCATCAGCCAATATTTTGTTTCACTCATTGTAATTGAAAAATATTTATATTTAAATTGTTATAAGCAGGCGTTGCCGGCCATTTACTAATAATAGTCAATAAAGCCAAAATACCCAGCCTGCAATCAGTGCAAATATAGGAATTCAATAACCAGAATGCAGAACCTTATTGGGAGCCTGCATCTAAACGGAAAAACAGCTCTATGGACGTTTTATTCTGGAGCGGCGGCAAAGATTCATATTTAGCGCTTGAATTTTACCGGCAGGCGCACCCGTCCACCTCTCTCCGGTTACTTACCACATACGAAGAAAAAAAGCAGCGGGTGCCGCATCAAAATTTACCGGTTGAAACGATTCGAAAGCAGGCCAAAGCACTCGATTTAGACCTTATTCTGGTTGCACTGCCTGAAAACTGTCCCAATGACATCTATCTGGAAAAAGTTGAGCGATCCCTGAAAAATCAGGACAAAGCGGTTGAACATTTGGTATTCGGCGACTGGTATTTACGGGACATCCGTGAATGGCGGGAAAATCAGTTTCGTGATTTGGGTTACGACTGCCTCTTTCCCATCTGGAAAAAAGGCCTGCATGAACTGCTGCCGGTTCTCCTGCTGAAGCCGGTGGAGGTGCGAATCAGTGCTGTTTCTGAAGATTTCAAGAAGTATATACGCGTGGGCGAACGCTACAATCAACGCTTTGTGCAACAATTACCCAAAGCAATCGATCCGATGGGTGAAAAGGGCGAATTTCATACAGAAGTAGTGTTTAAGACGCCCGGGACAAATCCAGGAATCGAGGCTGAGTAGCTGAGTTTTTAGCTGTTGGCAATCAGGTGTCAGTCGTCAGCTTTCAGTGGACATACTACTTAAAGCAGATATCGGTTCAATACAACTATAATTTTATGCAGTTCAATAGAGATGAGCAACAAAGCACTCCAATTGGCAGCAATATTGAGATGGCCATACCGTGTAAGAAGTTTTCAAAGGTCTGGCGTAAAAGCAGCTGCAATGAGTATACTTTTTATCAAAGCCCAGCATATTTCTAAAAGCTGATTGCTGACGACTGATGACTGAAAGCTGACTGCTGAGTACTATACTTCCCCTCACTCAAATAAATCATAATCGGGAATCTCGGGCAGCAAAGGATTTTGCCGGTCTTTTTCTGAAAGAATCGGTTCATCAATTTGCAAGTCTATATCAAGGGCCGGGTCGTTCCAGTTCAGCCCGCGTTCGCCGTCAGGATTATAGTAATCGCTGCATTTATAATGAACGAGGGCGTGAGGTGAGCGCACCAAAAAACCGTGGGCAAAGCCTTTGGGCACAAAAAGCTGGTAGCTATTTTCCGAGGATAAAATGCAGCTCACATGCTGCCCGAATGTGGGCGATGACCTGCGAAGATCAACCGCCACATCAAGAATCTCTCCCTTTAATGTCATTACAAGTTTTGCCTGGGGATTTTCTATCTGGTAATGGAGCCCCCGAATGGTCTTTTGACGGGAAAAAGAAACATTGTCCTGCACAAAATTAACCTCAACCCCTTCTTCCCTGAAAAAACTTTTTCGGTAGCTTTCAAAAAAATAGCCCCGATTGTCAGAAAAGACACTGGGTTTTAACAGCAAGACATCTTCGATTTCGGTTGATGTATATTCCATATTGATCAATTAGCGATTCTGTGGTAAAGTGATAAAAATTTAATGAAAGATTGTGATTCTGCCGGAAATCACGGTCAACTCGCCAGATTATCAGGCGATCTGTTTCAACAGCCGCCGCAGACCTGCCTTCCAGTCTTCCAATTGTATGCCCTCTACTTTTTCAATCTTTTTAGTGCTTAATTTTGAATAAAATGGTCGCTTTGCCTTCGTGGGAAAATCGGCAGAGGGAATCCGGTTCACCCGAACCCTGCGGCCGGCCATATTGAAAATACCTTCTGCAAAATCGGCCCAGCTTATTTTGCCGCGGGAAGTCTGATGATAAGTACCTTCCCGGCTTTGTTCAATCAGTTTATATGTATGTTGAACCAGGGCCTCCGTAAAAGTGGGACTGCCGACTTGGTCATCAACTACGTCGAGCTCGTCATGGCTTTCAGCCAGTTGGAGCATCGTGCGTACAAAATTATCCCCATAGGCTCCACACAGCCATGAAGCCCGTATTATTAAGTGAGGGCATCCCGACCGGCGTATGGCCTGCTCGCCCTCCCATTTGGTTTGCCCGTACCAGTTTACCGGATCGGCCCGGTGATCTTCGGGATAGCCTTCGGGAAACCGCTCCCGGTCTTGTTTAGTTCCGGCAAAAACATAATCCGTGGAAAAATGGATCAACCTGATTGCAAATTTACTGCATAATTCAGCAAGGTTTTTTACAGCCGCGGCGTTGACCCTGCGTGCTTTTTCGCGCTCCACTTCCGCCTGATCGACCTTGGTGTAGGCCGCAGCATTGATGATTAAATCAGGTTGATGCTCGCTGATCGTGCGTCTCACCTCTTCAAAGCGCGTGATATCCAATTGCGATGAGGTATAAGGGATGATATCCCATTCATACTCTTTTTTGCCCTTAAAAAATTGCTGCCACTGGCGCCCCAACTGACCGGATGCCCCTGAAAGAAGAATTTTATGCATTACATTTTTTTTGAGTGACAAAATGTAAACCTAACAACTTATTTATCGATCGGATTCGTACGGCTGAAATATAAAGATACTCATTATTTAAACCTTTCTATAAACATACACAATACTTTATTTCGATATAATTTGTTTTTTATTGTTTAACGGTTGCAATTTAATGTAATAAATATTAAAATATTTTAATGTTTATAACGAAAAATAACATTGGGTTGTCTGTAAGCTTACTTAATAATACAGCTCATGACTGATTATTCGGATCTTATTTTTTTAATAGCAGCCATTACCATCTATGGGCTATTGGTTATTAATACCGATCGCACACTGGTGATGAATAACCAAAAACTGAGTGATAATGAAGTCACTTACGGTGCTATTTCCGCTGCGCAGGATGTGATGGCAAAAGCACGGTGGATGCCATACCAGAAATTCAATAGTACCAATGCGAGTCAAACTATTAACCAACTTGAGAATATCAATAACAATCCCTGGTACCAGGTTACCGTAACGGTATCAGACACGACGATCAATGGAGCTTCAGGCGCTCATAAAAAGGTTAGCGTCCATGTTACCAGTAATTATTTGCAAAATCCTGACAGCACGAAGACCGACATCACTCAGAGCCTCGTGAAAACCAACTACTGATTATGAATAATCTGAGCATTTCAATCAGTTTTATTATCGGCGGTTTACTCCTTATATCCGTGTTAACACTGAACACCCGGGTGATGCAAAACTCTGGGGAAACCGTTCTGAATATGACGGCTAAAAAAACGATCACCAATATTTCACAATTTATGCGGCGTGATTTTGTGCGTATGGGTTATAACGTTAGAAAAAAGGACACCACTATTCAATCATTTTCAGGTGAAAAAATTGTATTCTGGGCGGATATTGACAACAACCCCTCGACCGGACCCGCTTTAATTACGTGGGAATTCACCCAAAAAAAGGATAGCCATACCGTAAATCCAAATGATTACCAGCTTATCCGGATTGGTCCGATTGACGGGAAAATAGATACAACCATTTTTCCCATTACTTATGATTCTACCTATGGCGCGCAACCGAATTTTCAGTACTTCAATAAAAATGGCAATGCAACCACCACTGCTTCACAAATTCGAAC
>DASQZL010000141.1:0-3158 GCA_035638715.1 Balneolaceae bacterium | reverse complement strand
CAGCAATATTTCACCGAACACCGGGTGCGCAATTATTACTCGGTCTCCATCTCCGGCTATCATATTGCCGAGGCCGGTGCCAACCCCATCACGCAGGCGGCTTTTACGCTGGCTAACGGTTTCACCTACGTGGAATATTATTTGTCGCGGGGTATGGATATCGACGACTTTGCTCATAATCTTTCATTCTTTTTCAGCAACGGACTTGATCCGGAGTATGCCGTCATCGGGCGGGTGGCCCGGCGCATCTGGGCCGTAGCCATGCGCGAAAAGTATGGGGCCAACAAACGGTCACAAAAGCTGAAATATCATATTCAAACCAGCGGCCGATCGCTGCACGCGCAGGATATCCAGTTCAACGATATCCGCACGACGCTGCAGGCGCTGCTGGCCATTTATGATAACTGTAACTCGCTTCATACCAACGCTTATGATGAGGCCATCACCACGCCGACGGAAGAATCGGTGCGGCGGGCCCTGGCTATTCAACTTATTATCAACAAAGAGTTGGGCACGGCCAAAAATGAGAATATAAACCAGGGCTCGTATTTTATTGAAGAGCTGACCGATCTGGTGGAAGAGGCCATTATGGCAGAATTTGACCGGTTGACCGAGCGCGGCGGTGTTCTGGGCGCGATGGAAAATATGTACCAGCGGGGAAAAATTCAGGATGAAAGCCTGAAATATGAGTCAAAAAAGCACAGCGGCGAACTCCCGATTATCGGGGTGAATACCTTTCAAAGTGAAGAGGCTAAAAGTGCCGAGGAGGAGAAAGAAATTGATCTTATTCGTTCCACGAGTGAAGAGAAAAATCAGCAGATCGAAAGTTTGAAGCAATTTAAGGAACGGCATGCTGATGAGTCTGAAGAAGCCCTTGAGCACCTTAAAGAGACGGCGCGCAATAATGGCAATATATTTCAGGAACTGATGGAAACCGTGAAAGTGGCGTCGCTGGGACAAATTTCGCAAGCACTGTATGAAGTCGGGGGCCAGTACCGGCGCAATATGTGATCATAATTTTTAAGCCGCAAAGGATGCGGAGGAGCGCAGAAAGAGCTCTGCCTCTGCTGTGATAAGCGTGCACGCTTATTCCCGTAGAATCAAATTATTTCTTTGGAAGGGATACTGATTGTGCGCCATTTGAGATCCTTCATCGCTTGCGCTCTTCAGGATGACGAGCTCATTCCCAAGCTCTTGCTTGGGAATGTCACCGGACCTTTTTATTATTTTCGTAAAATTAAGTCATCCCGAACCCGACTTGCCCGCGTCAGGGATCTTAAAAGAAGAATCTGGTAATTATTAATAGCCGGAGAGGCATGATGCATTCAATTCAAAATCAGTAAAATTAAGATACCTTAAATCAGTCTCTACAAATGATAGGAGGGACACAGAGTTCAGCAAAATCATCGATTTAATTTTTTCCGCGCTACTCAGCGTCCTCTGCGGTTAATAACAATTTATTTATCGCTATAACCAGCCTTGTACTGCAGCGCCTCCAGCGCATTCGTCAGATAAACCAGCGGCGCATTCCAGTTGATCGCAATTTCGTTGGAAGCATAATCGCAGGTATTATCCTTGTAGGATTGGTCCGGGATATCGGTCGGGTAGTTGCCGCAGCCATCCTGCTGATCCGGATTAGGCCCGCCGACGAGCAGGCCCGGAACCGGAGGCCGGATGCCGTCCGAGGCCGAAGGCCGGTGATGCGGATACATGGGCGACCACGAGCCGTAGCCGGTTACGAAACTATAACCGGTGCCATTGCGACCCAGCAGATAATCCAAATTGCCCAATGCTGCATTCAGATATTTTTGCTGATGTGTAAGCAGATAAGCCTGAATTAGGGCAATACCCTGGTTACCGGCCTTCGAATTGCTGCCCCAAAAGAAATCATCTTTATTTTTGCCCATCACTGTGCTGAATATATTCTTTTGAGACCCATTCACGAGTTTATTGACAAAACGAATCAAATTTTTCCTCAGTTTGGGAATGAATTTTTTAGCTGCCGGTCCCATTGTTTTGCGGTAGTGCAGAAGCGTGTAGTACCCCAGCAAGCGAACCCGGCTCCAGCTTGGCAACGGCATTTTGTCATTCGGAATAAGATCAACTGCCTTCAGATATTTTGCCTTAGTCGTTGTGGTGTAAAGCTCTGACGCCGCCCAGATAAATTCATCCCGAAGGTGCGAATCACCGTATGCTCCCGTAACGATATCCGGATCATATTTTTGATTCATTTTTTTCTGATTATAAATATTATCCGGATTTTTTTGTGCCCATTGCCATGCCTGTTTGGCTGCGGTCAGGCAGGAGTCAGTTAATTCTGGAAGCTGTTTTGAATAATGGCTGAAAATTCGTGCTGCCTGGGCCATTACTGCAGCAAAATCGAGTGTGGCAGCCGTACTTTTTTGTACCACAAATCGCTTGGCATGCGTATTATCCGGCATAACAAAAGGTGCAAACTTAGCCGTCGTCGTTTTGTGATACACGCCGCCGTCGGGCGCCTGCATGGTGAACATCCACCGGAGTTCCCATAAAGATTGATTCAGAATATCCGGAATGTGGTTACTGACTTTTGGGACATTTGTTCTAAGAGAATCAAAATAGGCCGGAAAATCCTCATAGGCTGAGAATAAGGTAGCCATCGTAATGCCGCTGTTTACGATGTACTTGTTGTAGTCGCCGGCGTCATACCAGCCTTTGGGCGTTGAAATTATCGTTCCGGCCGGACGTTTATCGCTGGCGGCCGAGGGGTGAACATATACCGTAGTGTCGGGATGACCTTCGGCACGGGCCCATTTCCCGGCATAACGCGCGGGTAGGGGTGTTGATGCTCGCATAAAATAATACGCTTTCAGAGAAGCTTTTGCCAGCGGATGAAAAACGGAGGGTGCAATGGTGAATTCGTACGAATAGCCAACGCCTGGCACATCAAACACATAGGTTCCGCGTTTTTTGAAACTGGAAAAATCAGCAGGATGCGTGACCTCTGGTGAATAGGAAACCTGATGCGCCGCGCCCAACTGTCCGTGGTAGAGCGTATCCTGCAAGTCTGGAGTCGTGATATAAAACGGTCCGGAAATATTTGTATCAATAATAGCTGTTTTTGGTGCCTCGGGGTAATATCCGATTTGATTCAGCCGGATTTTTTTCGACAGCTGCTG
>DASQZL010000140.1:0-10870 GCA_035638715.1 Balneolaceae bacterium | reverse complement strand
CCAATCGCTTTTTTAACTAATTTACTGTCTTCACGACTGCTTTCAGAAGCATTACGACCTGAGCTTTCAGCGTCAACGGAAGATTTCTTTTTATTATTTGGCATTCGCTAATGGATGCTAATTCGCTTTCTGCACGCTTTATTAGTATATCTAAAATTATGGAAACTACGGCTCTATTACTACTTTAAACCAAACGCTGTTTATTCATCAAAATTACTTTATCTTAGGGGAACAAAAAAGACCAAATATCAATTAATATCTTACTTAAAATTAATCTCAATCATTACCTAAATATTATGAAAAAGATTTTAAGTTCAACAATATTAATCTTCTCCCTTTTTATTATTTCTCAGACCAATGCGAGCGCTCAGCAACTCCACTCTACCGAACTGGGAGCCGGTATCGTATTTGGCAATGAGCCTCAAACCGTTGGTTTACATGTTGATGGAACTTATTATTTTACACAAAATGTAGCAATAACACCAGATATTGATATTTATTTTCCCCACAATTCCTATTATGACAGCTTCTTCGCCGTTGATCTTAATGGGCATTACATATTCGATCAATCCACTCAATATCAACTTTACGGACTTGCAGGCTTAAATATTTCGTCCGGGAAACATGCCCCCAGCAGGCGGAATGAGTCGAAACTCGGTCTTAATATCGGTGTGGGCGGTGCATACCAATTACAAAAAGTCTCTGTTTTCGGAGAAGTAAAATATGTTATCAGTAACCTTAATGAACTTGTTGCATCGCTGGGGGTCAGAGTCCCTTTGCATTAAACATTAATTTGAAAAACTTCTTTTCAAGAATCAGGGTACCTGTTATCAGGTACCCTTTTTTTGTTAGTAAATGATGACCAAGATGTTTGATAGCAATAAAATGGTCTTTCTCAAACTTGGTTTTAGTTGATTATCAAGGCCCCGTGACGAATACCTCCTGTTGATGTAGTTACCTCATTGACATCGTATGCCTTCATAAATTCTTCGAGGATAAGTAATCCTGCTACGAATATGCCGGCCCGGCCTTCCAAAATATTCGGATAACGGTTCAGCAAGCGCGTTTTTGTAAATTCGGAGAAAGAGGAAATCCAGCCGGTAAGATCATTAAAACTCAGTTTTTGCCCGTTCAACTTCTCAGGTTGATACGTTTTAATATTATTTTGAATCGCTGCAAGGGAAGTAACCGTCCCGGCCACGCCTATCAAATCAACAGGTGCATTCCATTCAAAGGGGTGTTTCTTTAATGCATCAGTGATGGCTGTTCTGCAATTTTCTATTTCCTTCTCTGTAGGCGGATCACTCTTAAGATATCGTTCTGTAAAGCGTACTGAACCAATATTAAAGGAAAACCAATCAATCAGATTCTTCGCATTACCATAGGCCACTTCCGTGCTACCTCCGCCAATATCAATGACAGCTGAAGGATGATTAGTTTCCTGTAAAACGCTTTTAGCCCCGAGGTACGTCAGGCGGGCTTCCTGCTTACCACTCAGAATCTGAACGGAATAGCCTGTAGCCTTTTTAACTTCACGTACAAAATCCAGGCGGTTGTTAGCATCCCGAACGGCACTCGTGGCCATCACGATCACCTCATCTACGTCCGGGTAATCGTGCTCGATAATCATTTTAAATTCATTAACCACATCTATTACGCGCTGCATTACCTGTTGCGTAAGGTTTTTTTCCGCATCGACCCCCTGGCCCAACCGGGGCGCCTCCTGCCGCTCGTCAATAACAGTCACCTTCCCGTCATGAACTTCACCAACCAACAATAAAACCGTATTCGACCCAATATCAATAGATGCTTTCATTTTTGTCCCTGAATAGCTACCCATTTAGCCTCTTTAAAAGTTTTAATATTCTGTATGTCATTGTCTAATAATAAGTTACTAATATCATCTTTATCCTTTTCGAGTATTCCCGAAAGTAAAAGCTGTCCCCCTTCTTTTAAATGTTCCACTAAGAAAGGCACGATCTCCATAATTA
Organism: Balneolaceae bacterium; assembly: GCA_035638715.1. Lineage (GTDB taxonomy): Bacteria > Bacteroidota > Rhodothermia > Balneolales > Balneolaceae > SMO-BIN1. Next base: position 8,879 of record DASQZL010000140.1, on the reverse strand, counting down.
CATTTTTTTGGATATTCGCAAGAACAATGTCAAAAATGGCGTCATGATCAACAACATCGGTATCGCCTTTCCGTATGGTTACCTTGTCTGAAACCTCGTTTATGTGAATATTTTCACGTGCATTGGTGATGCTCCAATCGTCAATATCAAAGGCAAATACATGTTCCGCTCCCAATTTAACGGCCGCGATAGCTAAAATACCCGTACCGGTGCCCGCATCAAGCGCCACATCATTCTCGCTGATCATTTCGGGTAGCTGGCGGAGCATTAATTGCGTTGTAGCATGATAGCCGGTTCCAAAGGCCATTTTAGGGTCAATCTCCAGTAAAATTTGATCGGGATCCACTTCGGTATTTGACCATGTGGGCCTTACCAAAAACTGACCAATAGTTTGGGCTTCGATCGTTTTTTCCCATTCTCTGTTCCAGTTTTGATCGGCAATAATTTCCTCCGATTTTACGAAATTATTGCCCGGATAACCAGACAATAGCTGCTCTATAACTTCGCGATCCTGCAGTTGAAAGCGTTCTTTAACAATATAAGCAGTCAACTCGCCATCATTCTGCTGAAATCCTTCGAATTTCATTTCCGAGAGCTCCGCAATCAACGGCTCCTGATAACGGTTCTCAACCTTCATAACTAACTTTACATATTTCATTATCTTAACCCATTAAATGCCACTGATACTAAAAAAATTTGTAGTAAAAACAGGATGATGATGTTTCAGTCTAACTCATAAAACCTCTCCTGATCTCGTCATATTCGGTCGTATATTAATTCAGCTAAAACATTACCCACTTTCTGCAACGTTTTTTTATTGATAATATTTAAATTATCATTGAGAGTGTGCCAGTAAGGAGGAAATTTAGCCTTGCCATTCGCTTTCATCGAATAATCTATAATATCAATAGTGGGGATATTGCGAATAGTGTTAATAACGAGATGATCGTCTGATATGGGAGCCGCTTTTTTATCAACAAAAAGAGAATCGTATCCCTTGTTATCGGCAATCGACCAAATTTCATTCACTAAAGAAGGGGCATATTGCATGGAGTTACCCTCTTTGGGAAACTGTGCATTTTTGCCTCCCACCATATCCAGTAAAATACCGAAACGGGGGTGATAATCTTTGACGGGCGGATGATTTGACCAGTACCGGGAGCCTAAAAAATAATCGCCTATATCACCTTCTTTCCCATAATCCTCACCATCGAACAGAATGATATCCACGCCGATTGGCGGTGATTTTTTATGAAACAGGCGAGCCAGTTCCAACAGCTCTGCTACGCCGCTTGCACCGTCGTCAGCACCCAGAATGGGCTGATGGGGATGCTTGGGATCATTTTCCGCACGGGGACGTGTATCCCAGTGCGCACAAAGCATAATACGATCGGTACTTTTGGGATTAAATGCCGCAATGATATTCTCCATGCGCAGCGAATCGCCCGAATATCCCTGATGCTTGAATCGCTGAATGAAAACGTTTTTCCGGCCGGCATACTTCTTGAGTTGATTCTCTAAATATAATTCGGCCTGTCGATGTCCGCTCGAACCGGGATTGCGAGGCCCCATATTGACTTGATGAGCAAGTTTGGAATATGCTGAATCAGCGTTAAAGGATGGTACCGGGCGATTCTTTTTTTTGAATTGAAATCCGTGATTTTTACCGGATTTGCAGGCATTCATCAATACTAATAAAAATACAGCAACGAACGGGACCTTATTCTTCATCACGAGCGACCATTGTTGCTGACGATTGAGCCACAGGATATACAATGGTATCCATAATATTTACATGGGGCGGGCGTGTAGCTGTGAAATGTACAATTTCTGCAATATCCATTGCAGTTAACGGTTCGATGCCTTCATACACTTTATCAGCACGCTGGTCGTCACCATCAAAACGGACATTGCTAAATTCTGTTTCAACGAGTCCCGGCGAAACCATGCTTACCCGAACAGATGTGCCGTGGAGATCTTTTTTAGTGGCTTCGGTTATGGCTTTTACCGCATGTTTAGTCGCACAGTAAACAGAGCCACCCGCGTAAGCTTCATGCCCGGCTGTGGACCCGATATTAATAACATGACCGCTGTTTTGTTCTTTCATAGAGGCCGTAACGAACCTTGTCATCGTCAGTAACCCTTTTACATTGGTGTCAATCATGGTGTCCCAATCATCGAAATCAGCCTCATACACAGCATCGACGCCCCGGGCCAGCCCGGCATTATTAACAAGGATGTCAATAGGGTCATCCAGGGAATCTAAAAAATTCCTGCATTCCGCCTGTTCGCGAATATCAAATGCTTCATAATTGACTTCCACTCCATGATCGGATTCCAGCTTCTTTTTCAAATTATCAAGCCTTTCTTCTCTTCGTGCAGTAAGCAATAGCTTACATCCCGATTGAGCAAATAATTTAGCTGTAGCCCGACCTATTCCGGAAGATCCGCCGGTTATCAATGCCAACTTGCCTTTTAACCTATTCGTCATAGATATTCGTACATATTATTATTATTGATGCGATGTATTTTAACGATAAAATTTCACAAAAAATAGAAATTTTTCTCCCTTTTAGGGAGCTTTGCGCCACAGGCATGCCTTGGGCGCAATACTAAAGATTTGGTCATTCCGAGGAGCAAAGCGACGAGGAATCTCAAATGGGACCCATGATAATCCCCTTTCTACGATGATAAACGGTATTATCACTTGAGATCCCTCTCCGCCAGCCCCGTGGAATCCCGGCCTGCCGGGGCCACGTTGTGGCATTCCACAGGGCCAGTCGGGCGGATCGGGATGACACTTCGGGTTCTGCAAAGACCTCTTTTTAGTTATTCATCGAGCTGTTCGATGAGCCGCCCTGCATTGAGAATTTTTTCTTCAGCAAAAGGTTCAGCCATAAATTGGATACCTATGGGCAGCCCGTTCGAATGCTGACCGACAGGTACGCTGATTCCACAAATACCGGCAAGATTGGCCGAGATAGTATAAACATCATTAAGATACATTTGCAGCGGATCATCCGATTTTTCCCCGATATTAAAAGCGGTGGTCGGGGCCGTAGGTGATACCAGAACATCAACTTTCTTAAAAGCTTCCGTAAAATCCTGCTTGATAAGGCGGCGGACTTTTTGAGCCTTTGCATAATAAGCTTCATAATAACCAGCACTCAGAACGTACGTACCCAGCATAATGCGGCGTTTTACTTCATCCCCAAATCCCTCGGTACGGCTTTTCTTATACAGTCGTATTAATGAAGAATCAATTTCAGTTAATTTTTCAGAAAAGATCGCCTTTCTTTCATCCTCAGGCGGCAGGCGTTCCATCTGTTCTTCAAGGGCGGTTCGCTCATGGGCCAGGTCCTGTTCCACCTCTTCGATATCAGCACGATGGCCGTATCGAATGCCGTCGTAACGAGCCAGGTTGCTGGATGCTTCGGCTGTTGCCAGAATATAGTAGGTGGCGATACCATACTCCGTATTCGGTAAATGAACCGGCACTAATTCAGCGCCCTGATTCTCGAGCGCTCGCAACTTTTCTTTAATTTTCTCGTGAATTTCTTCATCCAGTCCCTCTGCAAAATATTCCTCCGGTACGCCTATTTTGATATTTTTTTCGGGATTTTGCACTGCATCACTGTATGCAGGAACCGGCTGGCTTGATGAAGTATTATCGTTTTCATCCTTGCCGGCAATAACCTCAAGAACGGTTGCAGCATCTTTTACAGATTTGCACAACGGGCCAATACAATCGAATGATGAAGCAAAAGCAACAAGTCCGTAGCGTGAAACGCGTCCGTAGGTTGGTTTTAATCCCACAACACCGCAATATGAAGCCGGCTGTCTGATTGAACCGCCCGTATCAGAGCCGAGAGCTGCCGTACAAAAATCACTTGCTACCGCGGCGGCGCTCCCGCCTGAAGACCCTCCCGGCACCTTATTATGATCATGGGGATTACGAACAGGTCCGTACGTTGAATTTTCATTGGAGGAACCCATCGCAAATTCATCCATATTCAGCCGGCCCATAAGCAGGGCGTCCTCCTCTTTAAGCTTTTTGATGACCGTGGCGTCATACACACTCTCAAAATCAGCCAGAATATCGGAAGCACAGGTCGCAGGCTTGTCCTTCTCACAAATAAGATCCTTAATGCCGATGACTGTGCCGGCCAGCTTCCCTGCTGTACCGTTTTTGATGCGTTTTTGGATATCTTCAGCCGAAGATAGGGCCTGCTCCCTGTCAATGGAGACTACGGCATTTATAGTGTCATTTTCACTTTCAATATTCTGTAGATAATGTTGCGCAATTTCCGGAAGGGTCTGTTCCCCGTCTTTTATTAACTGTTGAACCTCGTCAATCGATTTAAACTGCAAGAATCTTAGCTTTTATTGGGATTTTCGTGATTTTCCGATTCAATTTCGACGTCGTCGTTTTCTGTTAAATTATCGTAGTCTTTATTTCCTTCAAGGTACTCTTCCCGTGTAGGTGAAGAAATATGCTGCCTGGGAGATGAATGATAGGCATTATTAATTTCGTCTTTTCCTTTCTGGATTTCATCCTTTAAATTATCAGACGCTTTTTTAAATTCATTCATACCTTCCCCAATGCTTCTGGCAAGCTCTGGTAGTTTGTTTGCCCCGAAAAGCAGCAAAATAACCAGGAAAACAAGAAGCATTTCTGTTCCGCCAATGGAAGTAAACATAATAAATAAACCTTAATGATGTTGTTTACTCAAAGATAACAATAATTTTCAACATCTTTGAAGTGATGACGAAAATTAACCGGTTATTTTTAAAAATAAATTTGCTTTGTTACGAAACAAATCTTTTAATATTAGCATAAGAATTTGAAACTAACTCAAACCAAGAAGGATTTATCAATATGATTTGGACTGTAGAAACAGCTGCGGCATTAGATGAAGCGCCATTTCCGGCCACACGCGAGGAATTAATCGAGTGGGCCGAGCGAAATGGGCTTTCTCAACAGGTTATCGATAATCTTTACGAACTCGATATCATTGAGGAAGGCGAAGACAAAATCTATGAAGATATCGAAGATATTTGGCCGGATTATATCCGGAAAGAGGATTTCTTCCATAATGCACAGGATGAAGGCTTTGATTATGACGACGTATAGCTTTACGGCATACGTCTTTAAAGCAATAATGCAGCGATTGTCCCGCAAAATATACGGGACAATCGTTTTTTCATATTATTTAACAAGTAAATACCTTTGATATTTCGCAGCGGCATCTCTCTGTTTTTTTTACTTCTGGGTGCGGTATTTTGTTCGGCATCAATCCCACTCCACGCTCAAAATAGACCTTCTAAAACCAAATCGGATTCCACAAATCTGGTTGTTCGCAGATTAAAGTTCAAAGGGAATGACCATGTGCGAAGAGGCACCCTCGAAACACTTATCCGTACACATACGAACCGCGAATTTTTAGGCATACCGGGCTTCACTCCCTGGTATTTCATGTGGAAATTAACGAAAAGTTTTGGAGAAAAGCCTGCTTTGCTAAACTACAAAACAGCGGCTGCCGATATTCAGCGCATCACGCAGTATTACAACTCAATAGGTTTCTTAAGTGCTTCTGCTGATACCAGTTATGATATATTTGGCAAGCATAAAGTTAAAGTCACGTTTCACATTAATGAGGGAAAGCGATCATACATTCGTTCTGTAAGCTATAGCGGAATACCCGATTCAGCTTTTAAAAATAAACAGCAGAAGATTAATTTCTATAAATCAAGTCCTTTAACCGGTCAACAAATTAATGATTCTACCTTTAAAGCTCATTTACCCTATTTAACCGATAAATTAAATAAGGAGCGGGGGCGTATCGTTGATTACCTTCAAAACAACGGATATGCAGCTGTTACACGTGATTCTATCACTGCTTTTATTGAACGGTCCAAACAAAACAAGTATCATTTACATGTATTATACAAAGTAAACCCCGGAAAAAAATATAAGTTCGGTGATCTGCATATTATGCTGGCGGGTCCGGGTAATGATACGACCTTCACAAGTCAAAATAGTAAGAGTGATACGCTGACGTCAAAAGCGTACGTATCTGATGACAAAAAAATATATTTGCACGTACAAAATTCGGCCCACACCCGGTATAGTTTGTTAACGAATCAGATTCATTTTAAACCCGGGAATACCTTTAGCCAAAAAAGGTATATAAAATCGGTGAATGAATTTCAAAATTTGAATATGATGTCGGTACTGCAATTCGGGCTTTCAAAAAATGGTAACTCGCCCAATTATTCCGGTAATGCTATACCCGTTTATTTCCGGTTGCAGACCAAGCCCCGCAATTCTGTCAGTTTTGATGTTTTTGGTATGAAACGCTATGGTTATGGCTCCGGCGCCGGCTTAACCTACAATAATAATAATCTTTTGGGAAAGGGAGAGAATTTGAAGCTTAATGTCAACGGAAGTTTTGAGTATGTAGGCAGAAAAACCCTGCTGCCGCCCGCCTATCAAAACGCCGGTTCCATAACCACAAACAGTCGCTTTTTCCAAAGTTTCCAGGCCCAGGCCGATTTTTCCCTGCCCCGGCTCGTATGGCCTTTCGGCTGGCTTAATAACTATCTGTTTTTTTCCAATTCACGTACCCGATACACGCTGTCATACGATCATTCCGACCGTTTGCTATTTGATATTAATTCCGATATTAAATTTAATTTGCAAGATCGGGTTCAACATAATAATCGATTTACTTCTATTCTGGATTTACTTCAGCTTGAACTGCTTGACACTCATCCCACCGACCCGTTCCGAAAAGCACTTAATCAGGAATTCCAAAATGATCCTCTGGCCTTACAGCAAATTCTGGAGGATTTTCGCCCTCAGTTTTCATCGCTGTTTCAATATACGTTTCGCAGCGAAAATACTAATATAATTAAGCGGAATTATGGATATTTCAGCGAATATTCTATTGGGGTGGGAGGAACAATTCCGTATTTAATCGACCGTTTTGTTGTAACGCCCGGAACCGTTGAAGGCAACATTCCTTCACCCGTAAAATTCAGCCAGAACGATTTGACTTACAGCCGCTATTTCAAGGTTACGGCTGATTATCGACGTTATTTCTCACTCTCTCCCAACACGGTTTTTGCGGTTCGCGGATTTGGAGGATTTGCCCGCGCCTATGGCAAACGAAAAACGATTCCATTAAATCAACGTTTTTATGCCGGGGGGAGTAATGATATTCGTGGGTGGTCGCTTTTTACCCTGGGACCGGGGAGTATACCATATAAAAACGTAAAGATTAACGGGGGTGAAATAAAATTACTGAGTCAGATTGAATTACGGCAGACCGTCCTTAAACATTTTCTCTCTTCGAACTGGATTCTTGCTTTTTTCACTGATGCCGGAAATGTCTGGTACGGACCGGAGGAGCAAGTTTCAAATAATAACTTAAATCCTTCAACGCCAAGCAATAACGGCAATACATCCAATCAACCCGTCAACCTGGAGCAGGGGCGATTCAGGCTGAACCATTTTTATAAGCAAATAGCCGTTGGCTCGGGAGTAGGCATCCGGATTGATTTGAATTACCTGATTCTGCGTTTTGATTTTGCATTCCGTATCCACGATTTGCAGAAAGGATGGCTCAGTCCAAGAAGTAAAAAACTTCATTTCGATTTTGGTATCGGTCAGTCGTTTTAGATTGAATATCAGCATACCACCAGACATTGCGCTTCTTAATTTAGGGTGAATTTAAAATAAAAGGCTAATAAATTATCTGCATCCTAAACGCAACAATTTTTATACTGTATATTTGAGATGACATAGGCTCGATTTAAAATCGACCTGATGGAGAAATAAATTGCAAATAAGTGTTCGATGGCTGTTACGCAAAGCTTCGCACCTGCGTGCCGAAGCACTCCGGTGCATTGGCACTGAGGAAACGCAGAGATTCACAGTGAAAACATCTCCGTGAAACTCTGTGGTTTCATTGTGTCACTCGGTGAAAAAGCTTCTTTCACAGCCTGGCAATAAAAAAGGCTTTGCTCGAATTCACCTTAAGTTATCTTTCCACCTTACGGTACCGTTTACATTTAGCAGTATGATAAAAGATTGGATCGCAAATAAATATCGCTACTCTCCCCTTTTGCCAAGATGTATGACTTGCATGTTTTCAATTTTTCCATTGCTAATATCGAACCGGACGCACGTACGATACTCCTGACTGCCGTACTTGCCGGCCGCACCCGGATTGATGAAAAGCATCTTCCCTCTTTCCTGATCCCTGCCGATTTTAAGAATATGAGAATGACCACAAATAAACACATCAGGTGGATTTGTATTCATTTCATCACGAATTTTTGTGTTGTAATGTCCTATTGAACCACCGATGTGTGTTATCCAAAAATGTATTCCCTGTCTTTCAAAACGCTCGTGCCGGGGATACACGCTGCGCACATCCTGTCCGTCAATATTCCCAAAAACGCCGGTCACCGGGGCAAGGGTATTCAAGGCGTCCGCGATGTCAATTGAGCCGAAGTCGCCTGCATGCCAAATTTCATCCCGATCATCAAAATACTCATAAATTTGTGGATCCAGATAACCATGGGTATCCGATAATAAACCGACTTTGATCATGTCTTATTCTTTTGCATCTTTTAGCTTCAAAATGATTCCCAATAATAGGGATGTTTTCGGCTTTAGTAAATATAGAATGACATTCATGTTGGCTGATTTTCATTCCCAATAAAATCTGTCTTTATGCCCCGGTTTAGCATTATTATCGTCTCGTGGAATGCACTGCAACACCTGCAAACTTTCTTAGGCAGTGTAGTACAAACGAAATATGATGATTTTGAGATTATTTTAGCTGATAATGCTTCTACCGACGGATCCA
>DASQZL010000139.1:0-3243 GCA_035638715.1 Balneolaceae bacterium | reverse complement strand
CTTGTTGTTAACGAAAAATAACCTCTACCCGAACCCGTCATCCTGAAGAGCGGAGCGATGAAGGATCTCAAATAATGATTCGCTTTATACTATCGGACCTAAAAGCTTGCCACTGCTTAGTTTGAGATCCCTCCTCTCCCGACAGTTGACGGGATCGTCGGGATGACAAAACTGTAGTAAGATTATACCAAAAATAATATCAGATCCGAATCTAAATTTTAAAATCAAACTGTCATTCCAAAGAGCGAATCGACGGGGAAACTGCCGGCAGATTAACGCGCCTCAGGTGATGATTCAGATAAATCCTTCCATTTGTTATTTACTTCATCTTAAGGGGCACTTTTTTACGAAATTTAATAGGTGATATTATAAGTCTATTCGAGGCAAAATTTCTTGGTTTAAATTCATTTTTTTTAGCCGTTCTTTACGGTCCTCAAGGCACTTTTCACAAGAAGAAAATTGTTTGATATCCCATAAATCAACAAAAACGCGTCCCCGGTTTAAAGCCAGTGCCTTGTCAAAAACTTCTTCAAGAGCATCCAAAGTCGGAGGGACGTAATGGCCTTCAGATTGCAGTTTTTCCATCATTCCGTTGCCGGGACGGGTGGGAATGATGGAGCAGGCTGTTGCCCCCTGATCAAAAGCAAATTTCACCGATTTCAGCGTCCACCGGATGTTTTCTTCTCTGCCGGTAAGGAAGGGCGGATTCAGCAGAACAAATGCCCTAATGTCTATGCCATTGGAACGCAAATAATTGGCCGCATCGGCAAAATTTTGTTTCGTAATTTGTTTGTTAAGTTTAGGCAACACATCCGGGTGAATGGTTTCCAGTCCCATGGCAATCTCCAGCTGCCCATTCAGCAGATCACGAAAATCCACGCATCGCGATCCGCATAATTTTGGGTGATTTTCTACAACGACACGTTCATATCCATTTAGTAGCTTGGCGATTTTAGGATAATCATCCGGCGGAATAGCTTTGGCATCAAAAAAATTACCATTGTTATAGAGTTTGACTACAGAAGCGTGCGGAAGACGATCCAGTGCATATTCAATTTGGTGCGGAATGGCTTTGGCGGGCGCGGGCTGATCAAGTGTGTTTTTCCACAGGTCGCACATCACGCATTTGAAGGGGCATTCACTGTTGGTGAGAAATAGGGTATTTACGGATTGGAGATTGCCTTTAGAACTTATTTCCCGTTCATCCAGAAAATTATAGGGACGCTCAGGATCCACCGGATTTTTTTCGGAGCGATGAGCAATAATTTCGGCGGTATCAGGCATGGAAAAACGAATTCGTCTTTAATTCACCAGGAATTTTAAACCCCGGAGAATATTTTACTACTACGCATAGAGTGAAGAAAAATATCGCCGGTATTCCATTTCATCATCGGCAAAAAGGTTTTCAAATGTATCAGATTGAGTGGCCCCATGCTGGAAACGCCGTTTGGGGAAAACAGGCATATCCAAGCCCGTGATCGCCTTCACACCGCGCTGTACGATTTCACCCTTCAGCGCATATAACTTTTCAGGTTCCCAGTCGGTGAGTTCGATGAATGGGATAGCTTCGGACACCTCGATAACATTGGGCAGGGCATACGGACTGAATCCGCTGAAACCATATTTGCGGGCCGGCGCATAACTGCGTACATGGCCACGACTTTGTCCGCCCGAATAGGTGAGCGAATGTTTGAGCTTATCCACGCCCCAGCCTTCATGGTACAGCAAAGGATTATTCAACACACTTAAGATAGTCAGCTCTGGGTTGTCCTGGATGGGGTAGTCCTTGAGATTTTCATCACCGCCGTCGCCATCTGCCAGATATTTCCAGTCGGGATAGCGCTGACGTATTTTCTTGCAGAGCGCCAGCGTCATGGTTGCCGCTTCAACATCAAGCTGTTTGTAATCTTCAATCACATTGATTGTTTCTTTGTAATTAATTTCCGATTGAGGCATGTCCAGAACCTCAAGAAAGAGGGAAAGGTCCAGCCGATCCATAAATTCACGGGCTTGTCTGGCATCCGGCCCGTCATCAACCGAAAGTGTGAAGGCTTTCAGACGCTGGGGGCTCATTCCCATTTCAAGCATGAGGCGATAGAGCACTAAAAACACTGAACCGCTATCGATGCCACCGGAAAATAATACGCCTATGGGTTCTTTTTCCGGAATTTGCCGGAGCCATTGCTGACATTCCTGAGCAAGGGCTCCGATGTATGCTTCACCGATTTCATCCAGATCGGTACTCATTGTATGCTGTTCCGGATCAAAATAGCGGGTATAGGTTGGTTGAGGATCCGGGCAACCAATTACATCAAGCCGCACCACGTGATGAGCCGGAACCATACGCGTATAGGAGGGATGAAATTGTTCGTCCAGCCCAAGTTTTTTCAGGTGATCATAAATTTCATCAATGCGTTCAGCAACAATCAGCATCGGTCCCGAAGACTGCTTCGCCAAAAAATAGCGCATCGGTCGCCCGATCGACCGGGCCATATAAACTTGTTGATCCACTTTTTTGACCAGGGCAAAGGATCCATCGATGGCGCGTACTCGTTCAGGATCGCCGGATATAATAGCCTCTTTGGCTTCCTCAACCGACATATTAAAGATCTGATTTTGGTCCGAATCAAGCAGATTTACAAAATCTGCCACATATTGATGATTGGCATTCATAGACTCGCTTATTTAGCTTTAATAGAAAAGAAATAACGAATTAATATAACAGATATTAGACAGAATGGGAAATAAAAGCATTAATACAATCTAAATTTATGTGAACCTATAATTATTGAATAGAGAGGCATGTATGTATAAGAATACAAGTGGTTTAAGAAGGTTTTGAAAATCAAATTTTGTCATTTGAAAGATCCCGACAATCGCCGAGAGACGAGAATTTCGGCTGTAGTCTGTATTCCTCTGCTGAATGCTGAGACTTCCACAAGCATTATGTTGACTTTTTTCCGGTCGTATTGGAAGCAGCGATCGGATCATGCGTTGTTTTGCAAGGCTGCTTTAACATCATTTTTTAAGTTTAAGCGGAAAAATATGTTCGCAAGAAAGCAAGTATTAATAAAAGAAGAATAATATAATAATAAGTGAATAGCTATTAGCTTAAAGTATTTACTATTAATTTTTAAAATCGAAATTAAACTTTTATAATTATGAAGCTTAAAAAAAGATTCATGGTTATATTTTTTTACACAAATTAATTGCACATAGTATACTTTATTATTAATATGTGAA